>JAVZCK010000021.1 GCA_038874435.1 Thermoplasmata archaeon | reverse complement strand
TGGAGATTGTCATGCATCCCATCCTCCTTCGTTTTTATTCAGGGAATTCTTAGAAATAAATTAAGGTTTAGGGTTGTGAATAGAACCATGCTGCTTTATATACTAGCACCCCAAATCTTTATGACCCATGAGATTGATCTGTTTTTTCTTTACCTCACAACTACATCAAATCTGTTGCTCACGACCACATTTTCCTTTTCATCACTTGTTTCAACAATGCAGTAGAGATCTACTCCATGCTTGTGGGCAAGGTCAGTGAGGTCCTTTATGAAACTGAGATACTTGTTGAAGTCAACTCTGAGCTTAATCACATCACATCCATCAATCACGATATGTTTGATACCTTCCTTAATCCCATCCTTTATTGCTATTATAAATGTAGTATCTACTGCTTCTGGCTTGATTGTCTTTACATCTTCGATGTCTAGGTCGGTAATCCAATAGTATTCTGCCTTTCCAAAGTACTTTTCGACTTTTTTCGGATGGGTTCTAGTTATCACAAGAACTTTCTCTCCTACGGGAATTTGTGCAGAAATCTTTTCAAGGGAGTCCTCCTTCCTATAATACAGATATGTTCTTGCTCCTGTTCTATCTGTTTCTACACCGGATAGTTTAAGTTCCTTATCAAACATTGCAGAAATCATCTTTATTTTTTCTTCCTCGAAGAATGCTGGGCGTATCTGGGTGATGAAGGTAGAGTTTGTTGTCGAAGCCACATCCACGATGTCCTTCAGGAAGTTTGACACAGCTTCAAATCCGCATTTTGTAGTGAGATACTCAATATCATCAATAAGAACAGTTGAGCCAGGATTTTCTCGCATGAAGTTGATTATGCTTTGTGCTATCTCAAAATCAAGTCGTTCTGGGTTTGCTGCCTGTTCCTCTGTTTCAACTTCAGTAATCCATATAATTGGCAGTTTCTCAATTTTAAACGCACTTCTGACAGATGTAGGTGGTTTGCCAGTCACACAAAGTCCCGGCTTTTGTGTGGAAAGGGTGCGGAGCAGGAAGTAGGGAGCATTTGTATGATTGTCCACAATTACATAGTTGTAGCCGTGCTCCACCTTGAACGGTATTTTCTCCTTAACTCCATCCGTTTTTTCGGTTTCAGCGGTAATTGAGAAAAGCCTGTATTTTGAGATGGCATAGCCAAGCAGTATCGTTGAAAAGCTCATTCCAAAGGGCGTTGGGTCGATGAAGCTAGGTCTGAGCAGGCCTATCACATTACCCACAAACGGAACAATTGCTGCGAAAATGAGGATTCTTGCCTGGGCTTTCTCAATTTTTGTTCTTGCCTGTTTTATTGAGATTAAAAGTGAAATAAAACCTGCAAGAAGGATAGAATACTGAATGGCAGTGTGAACCCACCAAAGAGTTGCCCATTCTCCATAGTATTTTCCTGGGGCAAGAGGGGCCTCATAATAATAGGAGAAGTAGATGTGTGTAAATGGATTTGTGAGGCAAAGGAACACGAATGCACCGGCTATGCTAAAAAGAACACCATAAATCCATTTTTTATTCAAAATGTTTCGCCAGATTGGTACTGCGCTAGCTACTAAGAAGAACGCAGGGGGTGTTAGTATTATTCCAATGTATTTGAAGTGGTAGAATGCCAGCACCATCTGGGTCTCACTTGAGAACCAGAAACCTGTTTCGCCTAGTAGCCAGATTATCATTGCAATTGAAAGCAACAGAAACAGCTTGTTTTTTCTACCTTTCGGGTCGGCCCAGTAGCCTCGATGAGCCACATACATTGTGGCTATTGCAGTCACCAGAAACATGGTGCCGTAAACATAGTAGATTATCTCCATCCTAGTCCCTCTATGTTCTTCATAGATATAAAATTTTTTACAATCCAGAGGAGAACAAAATTTGCACAAAAATGCAAATGCTAATTTTATTGTAAGTTTTATATACTGCAAAGTCATATTGAAATCGGATGCAAGGAGTGTATGTCAGAGGGAGGTTTCTCAATCTCTATCTCAGTTACATCAGCTCCAGATGGGGTCCGCTTGGCTACAATTCCTGCATTAAGGAGACGGGACTTCAGAGATACGGGAAAATTGAAGATTCCACAGAATACCCTATCTCCACATTCTGTGAATTGATTACATGGCTTAGCCGTGAGAAGGGAGAAGAGCATGTGTTAAACGCTGGGAAGCATGTGGCAATGGCGTATTCTCAAAAAAACCAAGAAAAAGACATAAAAAAAGCCCTTCAACGGGCAGCTTATTCAATTTCAGAGTCCTTTAGACATGCCCACATTTCAGTTCACCTGGAGGAAAATGGTGCTAAATTATATGTGGGTAACATAAATTTCCGAGAAGAATGTTGCACCGCCTGGATTGGAATTATAAAAGGTGTCCTGGAGCAAATTGGCCAAAACGCAGAAATTTTGGAAGTTGAGTGCCAGACACGGAACGGAAAATTCTGTTGTTTCTCGCTTAGATGGTAGGTTTTCTCACAGCAAGCACTGGACATGGAGCATTTTTTATGACAGTTTCTGCAACACTCCCAAGCAGAATTTTGTCCACTCCTGACTTTCCCGTGGTTCCCATCACAATCATGTCAATCTTCAACTTTTTAGCAATTCTTACAATTCGTTCTGCGGGGATACCCTCATCAACGCTTGCCTCAATTTCGAGACCCACATTCTTTGCCCTCTCTTTTAACTCTCTCAGCAAGTTCCAACCACTTTCGTAAAGCTTTGCTTTAGCACGAACAAGCACATCGTCCTCTGGCAGTCCTGCGAACGGGGAAATGTCAACCACATAAACTGCAAAAAGCTTTGCATTCAGGTTCTTAGCCATGTCAAATGCGAGCTTGTAAACACCTTCCATTCCCTCAGAACCGTCTGTTGCAATCAGAATGTTCTTTACTCCTGCGACCTGGTTCCCAACCATTCTTAATCCTCCTTGAAGATTGGCACAGCGAGTACATCGCAGTGTGCACCCTCAATCACTTTTTCGGCTGTGCTTCCAAACAGTTTTCTGGATAATGCTCTTCCAATGCTCGCAATCTCCCCACTGAGTTTTTCAGTGGTTGTGAAGGAGGGCAGAAATTCATCTGTTGAGGAATGCCTTGTGCCCATGACTATCAGGTCTGCCTTGAGTTTTTTCGCAATCTTTATGATTTTTTCAGCTGGATTTCCTTCTTCGATCAGCACCTCGACTTCATTGCCCCTTTCTTTGCAGAATTTTTCAAGGGTTCTAAGGGCGTTCCACCCTTCCTCATAAAGCTTTGCCTTTATACTCTGAACAACCTCATCCTCTGGGAAGTCAATGAATGGTGTGAGGTCAACCACATAAATTCCGTAAATCTTTGCCTCCATTGTTCTAGCAATGTCCACAGCTATGGAAAGTACCTGTTCCATGTCTTCAGAGCCATCGGTGGGTACCACAACAGTTTTGACCATTTCAACCCCCTCTCCAAATTTCAGCAACCAGGGCTTTCACTGCCCGTCTCACGGCCTCTTCTGAGCCATGCACTGGTTTCCAGCCTAACGAACGAATTTTCTCTGTGGAAAGCAGCATCCTAGGAACATCCCCGCTCCAGCCCCTGTCTCCACCTGTGTATCTGAACTTTACTTCCCTTAAACCAAGTTCCTCAACCACTATCTCTGCAATTCTCGTCACATTTATCCAATCATCCGACCCAAGGTTGAAGATGTTCACCTGCTCATTAGCATGCTCAAGACCAAAGAGCATTCCGCTCACAGTATCCTCAACACTCAGATACGACTTGGTTTGTTTTCCATTCCCAAGAATCTCAAGTTCCTTTGGATTTCTCTTCAGCTTGTTAATGAAGTCCACTATCACACCATGGGTGCCTCTCGCTCCAACTACATTTGCAAACCTGTATATCCAGCACTGGAAACCATAGGAACCACAGTAGGCAGTGATAAAGCCCTCAGCACCAAGTTTTGCTGCACCGTAAAGTGAGATGGGGATAAGAGGACCATAGTCCTCTGGTGTGGGGATTTTCTTTGCCTCTCCGTAAACCACCGAACTGGATGCAAACACAATTCTCTTTACTTCTTTTTGACGCATCACTTCAAGC
This sequence comes from Thermoplasmata archaeon, assembly GCA_038874435.1. Taxonomy (NCBI): domain Archaea; kingdom Methanobacteriati; phylum Thermoplasmatota; class Thermoplasmata; species Thermoplasmata archaeon. The sequence goes on along the minus strand of JAVZCK010000021.1, from coordinate 29,877 downwards.
AAATTGTGGGTCGCTACAACACCCTGTTTTAAGTCCACATCTGGGTTAGCGGTCCCATGCCTTATGTCTGGGTTCGCAGCAAGGTGGAACACAATTTCAACGCCCTCTGCAGCCTGCGCAGTGACTTCTCTGTCCAGCAAATCACCATGGATGAACTTCACCCTATTGCTGTCTATGTGCTCTTTGATATACTCTATCCTACCTCCTGATAAATTGTCTATAACTGTCACTTCCTCGCCTTTGGCAACGAGAGCATCTACCAGATGACTCCCTATGAAACCAGCACCACCTGTGACTAGGCACCGCAAATCAGCACCTCATTTAGAGGCGTCCTTTATGCAGGACTCAAGTACATCCAGTCCCTTCTCGAGATACTCTTCTTCAATTGTGAGTGGAGGAATGTACCTTATTCCTGATTTGCCGCATGGAAGCAGAATCAATCCACGTTTGTAAGCAAGTTCCACAATCCTGTCCCTTTCCTTCTTCGCATACTCCTTTGTCTTCCTGTTTTTCACGAATTCTGTTGCCTGCATCAGCCCAAGACCACGAACATCACCGATCAACTCATACTTTTCTTTCATCTCATTTAATCTCTTGCTCATCGACTTTCCAAGTTTCTCAGCACGCGCTGTGAGTTTTTCTTTCTGAATCACATCAATTGTTGCAATGGCTGCAGCACAGGAAACAAGGTTGCCACCATAAGTGTTTGAGTGTGCACCTTCCACACCCCAGTCATACTTTGCATTGAACACAATCGCACCAATAGGGATTCCAGAGCCCATTGCCTTCGCAATCGAAACAATATCTGGCACAACACCAAAATGCTCTATGGCAAACATCTTCCCAGTTCTACCGAAACCTGCCTGAACCTCATCATCTATGAACAAAATCTTGTGTTTTTCTGCAATTTTCTTTATTTCTGGTAGAAACTCTTTCGGGGGCACAATGTAACCGCCTTCCCCTTGTACTGGCTCTGCGAATATGCCTGCCACTTCTTCTGGTGGAATGAATGTGTCAAAATAAACCTCGTCCAATATTTTTGCGCACCAGATATCACATGATGGATATTCCAGCTTGTATCTGCATCTGTAGCAGTATGCATAGGGTATGTGATTTACGCCAGGCATCATTGGAAAATAGCGGTCTCTGTGAACTGGCTTGCTTGCTGTAAGTGCAAGAGCCCCCATCGTTCTTCCATGAAAAGCACTGATGAATGCCATAAATTGCTTTCGCTGTGTACTCCATCTTGCAAGTTTGATTGCGGCTTCGTTGCTCTCTGCACCGCTATTTGTGTAAAACACCTTCTTTGCAAATTTGCCAGGTGTAATTTCGCAGAGTTTTTTTGCGAGTTCAACCTGAATCTCGTAGTAGAAATCAGTCCCTGCAAAATGCATCAATTTTTCTGATTGGGTTTTGATAGCTTCTACAATTGCCGGATGACAATGTCCGAGATTGAGGACGCCAATACCTGCACTGAAATCAATGTAAACATTACCATCTACATCTTCGAGAATTGCATTCTTTGCCTTTGCTGCAACTACTGGAGAGGTTTTTGTGCTAGTAGCGAGATACTTTGTATCCTCTTCCACAATCTTCTTTGCCTTTTTTCCAGGCGGAACTTGAATTATTTTTGGAACATCCATAATTTCACCTCAAAACCCCAATAGGTAGACAGATAAAATGGTTTCTGTAGTTTTTATTAAGACATGCCAGGTCCTCTTTTCTAATTTATTCCATCGCCACGGAGACCAAAGCCCAATCTTTATATAAGCACAGTCCTCTTATTTTCCGAATGAAGGTGTATCTTGAATGTTATGGTTGCACGCTCAACACCGCAGAAAACGAGGCACTAGTTGGGGGCCTGCTTGCAAACGGGATGGAGAGGGTGAACAAACCAGAAATTGCACATATCATAATTCTTGGCACTTGCACAGTAATTGAGACCACGGAACGGCACATGATTTCCAGGATTAAATCGTTGCTGAACTATGGCAAGATTCTAGTTATAACTGGTTGTATGGCTTCTGCACAGCCAGAAATTTTGAAACACTATGCTCCAAACGCCATTTTATTGCCCCCTGGCAAATACGCTGATGTTCTGAGGGTTTTGGGTATTTCTAATCGGGAAATTTCACTTGAGCCAATTGTGAACGATGTTGTGGCGGCAATTCCGATTGCAAACGGGTGCACTGGAAATTGCAGCTACTGTATCACCAGAATCGCAAGGGGAAGATTGAGGAGCGTTAATGTAGAGGAACTGCGAAGGGAAGTTTTCGATTGTGTGAGAAAGGGTGCGAAAGAACTGCGGCTGACAGCCCAGGACACTGCGGCATATGGTGCCGACATTGGTACAGACCTAGCATCATGCATAAATGAAATCGTGCGTGTGAGAGGCAACTTCAGAATCAGAATTGGAATGATGCATCCAAAAAATGTGATTCCAATCCTTCCTGCGCTCATAAACGCCTATACCCACAAGAAGGTTTTTAAGTTCCTGCATCTGCCTGTGCAATCTGGTTCGGATAGAATTCTTGTTCAGATGCACCGCAACCACACAATAGCGGATTTCATAAACATTGTGAACCAGTTTAGGAAAAGGTTTAGGAAGTTTACGCTCTCTACAGACATAATTGTTGGCTATCCTACTGAAGATGAGGATGACTTTGAGGCCTCGCTCCGTCTCATTGAGCATGTAAAGCCAGATATAGTAAATGTGACAAGATTTTCCGCAAGACCGAAAACATCTGCATCTAAACTGAAACCGATAACAGAGAGAATAGTTAAGGAGCGTTCGAGACGTCTTGTTGAGCTCCGTTTCCAGATAAGCAGGAAAAATCTGGAGCAAAGAATTGGGAGTGCGGAGCAAGTGCTGGTTTGTGAGCGGGGTAAGGGGAACACAGTCATAGCTAGGACTATAGATTATAAGCCAGTAATAATTGAGCAAGAAGTGGGGCTGGGAAGCTATGTGGATGTCAAGATTGTAGGCGCTACCGACATTTACCTGCTTGGAAAATTACTCTGACCCTCAATCTCAATTCTCAGGCGTTTGTCATAGTATCTTGCTGCCACACAGCTTTCTATGCACTGCAGACATTTCTTGCATTTCTTAAGCTCATAAATTGGTTTTCCATCTCTTATCTCTATCGCTTTTACTGGGCATGCCCTAAGACAAATTCCACAAACAGTGCAAAATTTTGTTCGAGCCATTTGTTTAGCTAGTAAAACAAGCACTTTTTCCGCCTCTTTCTTGTCTTTTGAAACTACGGTAAAATCACCATTCAAGAAGAGAAGAATCCTGGCTTTTGATGTTCTCACAATCACCGCGTCGTATTTTCTTTCAGTCACACCTATGATTCCTAGAGCATTCTCCGCCTCTATTATACTATCTAGGAGATAAGGGAAATTTCCATTGAGAATCACTTCTCCGTCACATGTGATTGTCTCCTTTACTCGGATTTCCTCAGTAGTTTCACTCTTCGCAGCCATTTTTTTTGGTGGCTGTTTCCAGCGCCAAATCCCTTTTTTCCAGAAATCTTCCGTCAGTCCATGAGACATCGCCCATTGTTTAAGAAAATCCATCCATCTTGTGTACATCTCAGGGTGCAGGGAAGCAACCTCGTCAAATTCGCAAGCGTGTTCTGCAGGACACAGATAACAGCCGATTCTCTCAAAGTCATGGTAATAAAGCGAATTTACTTCTAGGTTTTGCCAGAGTATGTAGAGCCAGATATGAAAGGCACTCCAGTCCCTGATTGGATTAACTAGGACTTGCCCTGGCACAAAAGGGTTTTGCTCCACAAGTTCTATGTTCTCTCTTGCAAATGACTCCGCTTTTCTTCTCCCTTCTATGCACAAAATTTTTTGTCCGTGCTCTGCAACAAACTTCGCAACAGGTGCTAACTTACACACCTTACAGCACCATCTGTAATCCTTTGCTGGTGGACCCATTTTTTCAACGAGGTCCCAGAACGAATTTTCAGGTCTTAGAACATACAGTTTTTTGCCTTGTGTCTTTCTCTTCACATATTCTACAGTTTCTTGAAACTCAAGTCCTGTATCCACAAAAAGCACAAAAAAGTTATTGAGGCATTTGTGCAACAGATGAAATGCGACAGCACTGTCCTTTCCACCGCTAAAAGAGATACCAACATCATATCCCGCGAATTTACTAAGTGTATCCTTTATCTCGCAGAGGGCCTTCCTCTCTATGTTTCTTAGTGCTATCTCATTTCCTTTTACCATTTTCTCCAACGATACAGTGCTTTCTTTAACTTCGTATTTACCAATGTCTTTCACCTTGATACACTTTTCAGGCAGGTCTGTATTTTGTGCAAACTTTGGAACACCCGCAGCAGTATATTTGCCAACCAAAATTATGACCTCTTCGTGGCCTGAAACTTCATGCATTTCACGAACCTCATTTGCATATATCCAGCCATTTTTCAGATGCCGTTTTAAGGCCGTTTCTTCCACAATCACCACATTTTTGTTTGCACCTTTCCTGGCAAGCAAAAAGGCACCATAGCCCTTCAACGAAATTTGGAATCTTTTTTGTTCCGGAAAGTAAGCAATTATTCCAAAGAGCTTGCCATCAACGATTATTTCTTCTGCTCTATCTACACCAGCAATCTTATGTAAAAGCACAAGTTTCTCACTCAATGCATCCTTGACCCCATAAACCCCGTAAAGAAGGTTGTTAATTTTTCTAACAGTATCTTCAAATCCCGGTCTGATTTCCAGTCCATGATGGAGTAGAATTCTGGTTCCATTTCCTCCACAAATTCCACATTTTTCAGTAATCAAGGGAATGTTACATTTTTCGCACCAGAAGAGCCAGCCCTTCCGTTCATGGGATTTTCGCATTAGATGGGAAAATGGGACAGAGGATATAGAAGTTTTGAAATATACGAGTGAAACTGTATTACTCTGAGTTTTACAGCCATATATACATCAACAGAATTGAGAGGAATGAGGGCAAAAGAAACATAGCTCCTAGCATTGGCCAGATTATCGTGTAAGATGTGTTCATCACCGTTGTCAATCTCGGAGCGGTCTCATGTCCGAATACTCTCAACTTTTTTATAATCCCAGTGTTCCCACCTGCTTCTGCAGCACTCAAATCTTTTATCGCTTTCTCAACTAAGTTTTGCACTACTCTCACCAATCTCTCATGCTCAACCTTTCTCCCAACTGGATTAAAACCACCGAATGTAGCATTTACAATGTGATTGTCTGTTGTCATGACCTCAGCATCATCCACAATTCCAGCAATTCTTGCGAGAATTTTCTCTCTCAAGCCAGGAACCATGTTGTTCCCATCAATCAGCACATACGCATTTTTCTTTCTATTACATTCCACACAAAGCACTTGAATACCAGAGGGCCCGATTCCCTCTTCAAGCTTGAACTCTTTACTCTCAGCAAATCCAGCCCTTATCTTTCCCTTCTTTTGTGTAGCGGTTTTCACAGCCAACTCAACATTTTCCAATAATGCTTCTGCTTTCTCCATTCCAAGTCGCACAGCTCCACTGCCCTTCACCAGACAGTTGTGTGCGTCTACAAAGACCACTTTCTCAGCAAACTTTTGAGCAGTTCTTGCTGCATGAATCCCCGTTGGATAATCTATGTCGTCTGTTGGATAGGGCGCAGAAGTGGCTACAACGAGCACAGTATCTCCGAAAAACTGGGCACAGACAGAAAAATCGTTCTGGTTTATTCGCACGAACTCGCTTCCTTCATCTGAGAACCTCATTTTTTCAGCGAGATTCTCTGCAAACTTCGCAACCTTTTTGCACTCCGCTGTGGTGCTCAGATTGAAGTCGTGGGTTGCGGCACCATGAGGCACCATCAGATGTTTCCAGCCCTTTATCTCCTTTCTAATCTTTCTAGGTAAGTCACCTCCACCAATCATTGAGAACGGGCCAGGATGCACTGCAGGCACGACGAGTAGTACATCAGTTTTGGCTGTTTTTATTCCAATGACTCCAGCATAAACATTCACATTTGCAGAAATTGAATTCAGGAAATTCTCAAGTTCGCTAGCGGACTCTGGTGTCTTGTCAGTGAGATGGTCCAAAAGGGGCTTCACGAGGGCTCCCGCCTTCACACCGAAAAATCGTTTCATCGGATAGCTCACAGTCTCGAGAAACACGATGCTAGCAGCGACGAAGAGGGTGACTGAAATCGCAAAAATCGCAATGTGGGTTGTGGTGGTAGGCAGCAGCAGGAACAGTGGAATCGCTGTCAGAACCACATGAAGCACACTTACGAATCCAGCCCTTGCATGTGATGGAAGTGCAATCGCATAGCACACAAAATGGCGGAAAAATCCGATGCTAGCAATACCAGTATACAGTGCAAAGAGCATTCTTACAGCCGCAAAAAGGGAGAGCAATCTATAGATGAGCCCAAAGAATATAGGGAGGAGGAGAGAGAGGAGCACAAGCAAAAAGCTCCTGCGAAGATACATTCTTCCTCCAAATCCCTCAACTAGGACTTTGGTGAGAAAACCAGTGATTAAAGCAGGTAAAAAGAAAAGGACTATGCCATATAGAAGTGCGTTGTTATCTGGGTAAAAGAAAAGAGTCCCGAGTAAGACGCTGAGAATGAAAATGATAGGAACGGTGATGTATGGCTCTGGGGATGTGAAAAGATACTTGGAGAATTTGGCTGTTTCCTCCATGCTTTCCTGGAAATTCAGGGCTTTGCCGAAACTTATTTTCATCTATGCTTCACCGCAGCAATTATACTTCCAAGCGTTTTTTCAATCTCTTTTGCTTCTTCCACGATTGTGCCTGTGACAATTATGTCTGCACCTGCCTTTGCAAGCAATGCCGCACTTTCTGAGTTTCTAATTCCACCGCCTGCAATCAGGCCTATTGAGATGTTCTTACGTACTTCTGCCACCATTTCAGGAGGGACATGCTGGTGAGCACCACTCCCCGCTTCAAGATACACCAGTTTCATTCCAAGGTACTCAGCTGCAAGAGCATGGGCAACTGCTGACTGGTTATCGTTTCTTGCAATGACTCTTGCACAGCCTACTTCAGCTACTTTCATACCTGGCTCGATGATAATATAGCCCATAGGAATTGGTTCAAGCTTTAGTTTTCGCACTACAATTGCACCTAAAACTTGATAACCAATCACAAAGTTCAGGTCTTGGGAGTTAAGCATGCTCATGAAGTAAATGGCATCTGCATGAGGCGTCAGAGCATCTGGTTTTGTTGGGAAAATGATGAGTGGGATTTTTTCTAGATTTGCCTTGATTGCCTTTGCAGTTGCATCCATGTTCAACCGTGTCACTCCAGTTGAACCACCAATCATTATTGCGTCAGTGCCAAGGGTTTCACACTTCTTCGCAATTTCACCTGCCTCTTCAGGACTCTGTTTGTCTGGGTCAAGGAGTGTCATATGTAGTTTCTCGTTGTTTTTTATCTTTTTTTCAATGTATTCCCATACACGCATTTTATCACCTCAATCCGATGAGCAGGAACGAAATTGTGCCAAGCAGCATCCCAATCTTTGCAAACTTTTGGGCTTTGCTTGGGGACTTGAATGTGAATGTGGCAGAGTATATAAAGACAATGTCTGCTGCAACAATTCCAATCGTGTATGCAACTTTTGGAAGAAAGCCAAAGTTGGGAAGGAGAAGAGGAACAGGAGAGAATATGATAGACAGTGTGAGTGTCGAAATCGCCATTAAGCCAGCAGTTCTTTTTCCGACCTTTTTAGGTAGGGTCTTTCTGGTAAAATCACCTTCTACATCTTCTATATCCTTCACTATTTCACGGTAGACACTAGCTAAAAAAGAGATGAGCGCAAATGGAATCGTAAGCATAGGATTTCCGAAGGCACAGCCCCCAAAGACAAAAACCATTGATGTGAGCAAACTGACAATCAAATTGCCAGAAAGTCCATCTGCCTTGAACCTGAACTCGTAAGCAAGCATGAGCAAGAGCGCTATTAGGAAGATAGAGGTAAGCTCAATTCGATGCTCTGCCAAAATTGCAAACGGAAGGGCAGTGGCGAAAAGCGCGCTTGCATAAATTGCAGCATGTCGTGGCTTGATTTTTCCTGAAGGAATGGGCCTATCTGGATGATTGATTTTATCCACTTCTCTGTCAGTATAATCGTTGAGCACATTTCCACCGGCGGTGCTTAAGAAAACCACAAGCATTGCAAAGATAAGTTGGAAAAGATTTGTAATTCCGAGAACATTAACTCCTGCAGCAATCACTCCGCCTACAACCACACCTATGGCTGCAAGGGCACAGTTGCCAGGTCTTATTATATCAAAATATGGATGCATTCAGCAAAACAAAGTGAAGGAATGTATTAAGTATTTCGGCGGTAGGTCGTTTGAGCCCAAACCTTTTTCTAACTGCAGGGTATTCTATTGTTGAACATGTCTGAGATGTGGGTTGAAAAGTATCGTCCTAAATTGCTCTCAGAGATTCGAGGAAACAAACAGGCGATTGCAGCTCTGAGGAGATGGGCAGAGGAGTGGGAAGCAGGTAGGCCTGGAAAGCGTGCCGTGGTGTTATCAGGAAAACCTGGTGTTGGAAAGACCACTGCTGCACATGCCCTCGCAAATGAATTTGGTTGGGAGATAATAGAACTTAATGCATCAGATGCAAGAAATGCGGGTGCAATTGAAGACATAGTGCTGAGAGCAGCAATTCATCGTGACCTCTCTGGAAGCGAAAAAAAGAAAAAACTTCTCATTCTAGATGAGGCAGACAGTTTGTATGAGCGAGTTAGTGACGAGGGTATGGGCAGAGAAGGAAGTGAAGAAAGCGATGCGAAACTGGATTATAGCGACAGAGGAGGTGCAAGTGCAATTATAAGAACTATTGCAGTAACTTCAAATCCAATCATTCTCATCGTTAATGATGAGTATGAACTCACGAGGAAGGGCAAGTTTAAGGATGTCTGTGAAATCATTAAGTTCAGGAGAGTTGATAAGCGAGAAATAAAAAAATTGCTCGCTGGTATTTGTGTCTCTGAGAAAATAAGGGTAGAGGAGCGAGTGCTTGACCTCATAGCTGAGCGCTCTAATGGGGATGTGAGAAGTGCAGTGAATGACCTGCAGGCAGTGGCTGCCGGTAAAACCCAGATTACCAGTGAGGAAGGAGTTGGTGTTAGGGACAGAGAAGAAGATGTTTACTCCCTACTCGGAACCATCTTCAAAGAAAAGAACCTGAGAAAAATTAGAGAAGTTCAGAGGACTGTTGATGAAGAACCAGAAAAACTAGCTCTCTGGATTGAGGAAAACCTTCCGAAGGCCTATAATAATCCTGAAGACCTAGCTGCTGGCTTTGATGCACTTTCAAAGGCAGATTTGTTTTTCGGCAGGGTCTATCGGAGGAACAGATATGGCCTCTGGAAATATGCAATTGACCTGATGTTAGGTGGTGTTGCGGTCGCAAAAAAACATGAACCAAGATTCATCCAATTTAGTTTCCCTCAGTTTTTACTTAAGATGCGAGATTCAAGGGAAGCAAGGGAGAGAATCTATGCATTGTGCTACAAGCTTGGCAGATACTGTCACACCTCAATTTCTGAGGCAAAAAAAGAAATCTATCCCTACTTCGTCTACATCTTCAGACATAACGATAAATTTAGAATATTGATGGTGAAGAAATTACGGCTCACGCCAGACGATGTACGTTTTATTTTCGACTATGATGAGAGAGCAGAGATAATTATAAAGAACATCTATGGCCAGAAACCAGAAAAAGAGAAGGAAAAGCAGAAAAGCGTTGAATTAGATAGGGGACAGAAGAAATTACTGGAATTACCCTAAATCTCCTTTATTTGCCTGAGGAGATTGTCTATCTGCTCCATCCATTCCATTAACTCTTCTGCATCCCATGCCTCGAAATCTTCGCTCCCACCATTGGTTTCCATCACAGCAGCATCAGACATTTTATCACCATCTTTCTACTCTTTGTCTGACAAATAGCATACCAATATATAAAGGTTGCGATTGTCCATCTGGACTTTTACCAGGCAAATCTTTTTCTCTTACCCACCACCCACTGGTGGAAAAATTGCAATGGCATCTCCAGGTTTTACCTTGGTATCCAGTCCTTCCTTCACCTCTATAGCCAGTCCATTGACAAGGACCTTGACGAAAGGCATCACATTCTCGCCTTCAAAAAGTTTGTCTTTGATGGCAGGGTATCTTTTCACGACCTCACAAAGCAGATCTCTCACAGTATGAAAGTTTTCGCTTTCAAGCTGGACTATAGCAACACCAGTGATTTCTCTGAAATAACCAAAAAATTTTACATTAATCTGGCTCAGGGCCTACCACCCATTGTCAGCGCCAGAATTGCCTTCTGCACATGGAGGCGGTTTTCGGCCTCGTCGTTCACGATAGAATGTGGTCCGTCTATAACTCCATCTGTGACTTCATAGCCCCTGTCAGCAGGCAGGCAATGCATATAGTAAGAATGCTTGTTTGTCAAATCCATCAATTCTTCGTTGCAAATCCAGTCGGTGTATTTCTTTGCAATCTGCATGCTCTCTTCTGGCTTTTGAGTTACTTGCAAACAGCCCCAGCTCTTCGGATAGACCACATCAGCCCCTTCGAATGCCTCTTTCATGTTGTGCGACACCTCAAATTTCACACCTGCCTCTTCTGCATTCTTCTTTGCTTGCTCCATTATTTCTGGCATCAGCTTGAACTCTGGGGGATGGGCAAGTGTGACATCAAACCCAAACCTGGGCATGAGCAAAATGAGCGACTGTGGCACAGACATAGGTTTCATGTAGCTCGGTGCATAGGCCCAGGAAACCACAAATTTCTTTCCTTCGAGTTTCCGCATCTTTTCCTTGAGTGTGAAAAGGTCTGCCATGGCCTGACATGGATGGTAAACATCGCACTGCATGTTTATAACTGGAATTTTGGAATGCTTTGCAACCTCCCTGATGTATTTGTTTCCTTCGCCATACAAACAGTGCCTTATTGCTATTCCATGACCATAGCGGCTCAGCACCTCTGCCGTGTCCTGGGCACTTTCGCCATGGCTTATCTGCAATCGCTCCGATGGCAAGTCATGGGCATGGCCACCAAGCTGCGTCATTGCTGCCTCGAACGAGTTCCTTGTCCTTGTGGACTTGTCGAACCAAATCATGAACAGGGTTTTGTCCTGCAAAAGCCGATGTTCCTCGTTCAATGCAAACTTTGTTTTGAGGTATTTGGCAACCTCAAAAACGGTCTCCAGCTCCTCAACATCCCATTCCTGGTCAGTTATAAAGTGCTTTCCTCTAAACATTGTTTTCATTTTTCTCACCTCATGAACATTTGTGGCAACAGTGCATAGAACGCTGTGGAAATAACCAAATGCTCTATCTGAACCTGGTCTTCTATGCTATGAGAGTGTTCCTCTCTTCCGGGCCCGAAACCAATTGTCGGGATTTTTGCAATGCCCATTGTGTAACTACCGTCTGTGCCGAAAACCCATTTCGAAATTCCAGGCTCCTTATCCAAAATTGCTTTAGCACACTCCAACCCATTCTGGACGAGCACATGCTTCTCATCAAGTGCCCATGCAGGGAAATACTTTTCAACCTTTTTCACGAAACCCTTGTAACTTGGTTTATCGTAAACTGGAATTTCAATCTCTGCGTCTCCGAAATCCTTTAAACTTTTTATCTGGGAAACTGCAAGTTCCTTATCTTCTCCAAAAGTGAGGCGTCTATCTAGGTAGATAGAGCACGCATCTGGTACTGCATTGTAGGACGGGGTTTTGCAATCAATGTGAGTTACTGCTATGCTACCTTTGCCTAAAAATTTGTCCTTCTTCAATTTTGCATTTAATTTCTCTATGCCCTTCACAATTGGCATCATCTTGTAAACTGCATTCTCACCGCGTTCTGGTGCACTTGCATGACAAGACTTACCTTTCGTGCGAACAATAATTTCCAGTCGTCCCCTGTGGCCCCTGTAGATGTCCAGATTTGTGCATTCTCCCAGGACCACATAATCTGGTCTCAGACCATAGTCCTCAATCAATGAGCGAGCGGCAAGTCCATCGCAATCTTCTTCTTGGACAATCCCTGCAGCGTAAAATGTGTAATCTGATTCAAGCCCGAGCTGTTTTATAATCTTGCCAGCATAAACCATACAGGCGATTGCTGCCTTGTTGTCGGATGCACCTCTACCATAAACAATTCCATTCTCAAGCTTGCCTTTGAACGGGTCCACTTTCCATGCATTTGGATCACCAATCCCAACAGTGTCTATGTGGGAATCAAAAAGAATTTTTGTTTTTCCATTTCCAATTCTTCCTACAACGCTGCCCATGTGGTCCACAAAAACCTCATCAAAACCAACGCTCTTCATTTCTTGGCTTATTCTCTCTATCACCTTACCTTCTTCACCAGAAAAGCTTGGAATTGCAATGATGTCTCTGAGAAATTGTGTCACCTGCTGCTCGTTTTCCTTTGCCCTCATCTTTATTTCTTTTGCGTCCAATTTTTCACCGAACATGCCAAAAGCAGTTTCAGGTAATATAGATTTCGCCTACAACTCATCTGCAAACCTCAAATACTCCATGAGTTTCTCTGCATCCATGAAAAAGGTGTTTATCTCGCCGAACAAGCTTTATCTGGATTCTTTCCGCCTTGCAAGAAAGATTTATCAGAGCGGTTTTCGCCCTGATTTTTTAATTGGCATCTGGAGGGGAGGTACTCCGCCAGGTATTATCGTACATGAGTACTTTAGAGTGAAAGGGATTGATCCTTATCACACAGCAATCAAAACCCAATCCTACAGAGGACTGAAGACAACTGGAGAGGTGGAGATAAAGGGGATGGAGCATGTGCTTCGGGAACTCAGTAGAGAGCAAAAACTTCTGATTGTGGATGATGTCTGGGACACAGGGATTACTATAAAAAAGGTCTTGGAATTTATCAAGGAGAGGAAAGGAAAGAATGCTCCCGATATAAAGGTGGGTGTGGTTTATTTCAAAGAGGCAAAGAATCAGGTGGAACTTGTGCCTGACTACTACTACAAGATAATCAATGACTGGATTGTGTTTCCCCACGAGCTTGAGGGTCTGACAAGGGAGGAAATAAGACAGAAGAGTAAGGTGATTGAAAAACTTGTTTTCGACGAGGGGGCTAACGCCCCCTTACGGTAACCCCCGAGGGGTTGCACCCCTTACGGTAACCTGCGTCAAGGGGATGCCTTTGGCATCCCCGAACCTACCTTTTTTCCATGAAAGCTTTTCGGCACGAAGTGCTGAAAAGGTTTCCGTGAACGCTTTTCGGGCGAGGGGACTTCGTCCCCCTACGGTACCCCCTCCTTTTGGATGAAACCTTTTCGGGGTGCGAAGCACCCTGAAAAGGGTTCTCCGAAACATTTAATACCCCAGAGCCCATGCTCCAACCATGGCAGAAAAAGAAGACATGGTGCAGAAGATTCTGAAGACCACGGAAGAAGTTCTTTCGCCTGAGGATTTCATTGTGGATGCAACCAAGGAACTGATAAAGGATGAAATAAAGGAGTATCTGAAGACAAAGTTAAACGAAAACCCTGAAATAAAGAAGGAGTTCAGAGAAGCAATAATGATCCTTGTGGAGGCGAGAATGAGGGAGGTGTATGCAATTGCAAAGATTGCAAAATGTTCTGCAAAACTCGGGCTTGCAGCAATGCCACCTGAAATGAAGGATGAGCTTGTGAAGAGTTTTGTCTCCCTCTTTGAGAAGGAATTGAACGAGATTCTGGATAAAACGCTTTAAAGGGTTATGTACATCATTGTCAACTGTGCGATAAGTGTTGATGGCAAGCTTGCGTTGAAGACGCGGAGACAGACAAGAATCTCAAGTGATGAGGATATAGCAAGGGTTCACAATCTGAGGAATTCGGTGGATGCAGTGCTTGTGGGTGTAGGCACAGTCCTGGCGGATGACCCAAAACTAACTGTTAAGGAAAAGTATGTTTCAAATCCGAAACAGCCAGTAAGAGTTGTGCTAGATTCCCAGGGCAGAACACCTGAAAATGCCCAGGTGCTGCAGGGAACTGCAAAAACAGTTATTGTGACTGCGGAAGAATGCACCAGACAGATTGGAAATGCTGTGATGCTGCGATGCGGGAAAGGGAAGGTGGATGTGGAAAAAGCGATTGAGGAACTGGAAAAGATGGGAATAAGGAGGCTGCTTGTAGAAGGGGGAGGTACAGTAATCTGGGAATTTTTAAGTAAGAAACTGGCTGATGAGGTAAATGTGTATGTGGGAAGTATTGTGATTGGAGGAAAGGATGCACCGACGATGGCTGACGGAGAAGGTGCAGGTTCCATTGAAGAAGTTGTGAAGTTGAAGCTGCAGGGATGGGAAAAACTGGGAGATGGTATGCTCCTCCGTTATCTCGTGGAAAAATGCGTGAGATGAAGTTTGTGGCAGACCACATGCTCGGAAAACTTGCAAGATGGCTGAGATTGTTGGGCTACGATGTACTTTATCCAGAGGCAGGGAAATCTGATGGTGAACTTGCAACTCTAGCTGAACAAACTGGGAGAATTCTGCTTACGAGAGATAAACAACTAGCTGCCAGAACCAGAAACGGGTTGTTGATAAAAAGTGATGATGTGCAAGCCCAGATTGAGGAGTTGAAGAGAAACCTGGGTCTTAGAACAGAGCTTGAACTCGACAGATGCAGTGTATGTAATAATTTGATTGAAAAAGTGGAGCCAGGATTTGTGAGAGACAAGGTGCCTGAGAAGGTCTTTGCAAGTTTCAATGAGTTCTGGTATTGCAGACATTGCAGAAAAATTTACTGGTATGGGAGTCATGTGGAAAAAATGCAGGAAAGGTTGAAGAATGCTGGTAGTTCTTGAAAAACATCTTGGCTATGGCGCTCTCCCAGATGCTGAACTTGCTCATGTGTTTAATGCTGAGAAAATTCCAGCAAGAATGCTCTGGTGCCAGGGCAGGAAATTCTGTGTTGATGTTGGTGGGGCTGATCTGCACTTTGCGTGCCGTCTTGCACTCTGGCACAGGGGGTTTGAGGTGCTACACAATGGGAGCATTGAGGGCATACTTGAATTTGCAGAGAGATTGAATGTGAACGGCACATTTTGTGTGCGGGTGGAGCATGAGCCAGAGTTAGCAGAGCAAGTCGGGGGCAGAATACAGGGAAATGTTAATTTGAGAAAGCCAGACAATTTATTTTATGTTTTCAGACATACTGATGAGTATTTTCTCTGTAGGCAATTCTGGAGCTTGGACAACAAGAGTTTTCGCTCTCGTGAACCAAAAGCCAGACCTTTTTTCATGCCCATCTCACTCCATCCGAAGATTGCAAGGGCGATGGTGAATCTAGGAGAAGTGAGAAGCGGTGATGTGGTACTGGACCCATTTTGCGGTACTGCTGGAATTTTGATTGAAGCAGGATTGTTGGGGGCGAAAGTAATTGGGAACGACATAAGGCAGGATATTCTCGCTGGTGCTGAGAAAAATCTGAGAGCATATGGAATTGAGAAATTTGAGTTGTTCTGTGGTGATGTGGGGGAAATTGTTTCGAAGAGAGGGGAGGTAGATGTGATAATCACAGACCCACCGTACGGGAGAAGCACCACAACGAGGAAAGAGCCAATAACATTGCTTTACAACCGTTCGTTTGCAACATTTGCTGCCTTGCTTCGCCCTGGTAAAAAACTGGTTATGGTTCTCCCCTTCAGACCAGAAAGGCCAGTTCCTGGTTTTTCACTGAAAGAAGTCCATCCAATCTATGTGCACAAGAGTTTGGTGAGACACCTCTGTGTGTTTGAGAGAAAATAGAGTTGTGTATTTCTCAAAAATTTTAGACAGAAGAACAGTTGTAAACATTATTTTTGGTGAGTATGTGAGAATAACTCTGCTACCGAAAAAAATACTAGTTTCACATAATAGATAGAAGGTGAAGAATATGCGTTGGAGGAGAGTGTTATGGGATTTTGGTGATGGCTCAACGCGTACTGTAGAAATTTCCACATACAAGTTTGCGAAGCAAGGATTTTATATACTAAAATTACTTCCTGTTTACAGTGATGGGATGAAGTTACATAAAATTGCATTCGTGGAGGTAAAATAGGAAATGCAACAAAAAAACATTGGGGAGATTGAAGAGGAGGCAAAGAAGAGATACTTTCATGTAGGGCTTTCATATGCTCTTTATTATATCATACTGGGCTCTCTACTCTTTTCGCCATACATTAAAATACTAGAGGAGATAAATGGTCCCATTATTTCCATTCTTTTCTTTGTTTGCCCTTGGGGGATTCTCCTTATTTTCACTATACATATGTTGAAGCCGCTTGCCCGGTATCTTCCCCGACTGTGGGCAAAAGAACATTATATAATTACTCATTTCACACTCCCTTTTTTGTTCCTCCCTGTTGGATGGGGGCTCCTCTTCGCCGTGTTATTTTTCTGGTGGTGGTTGTACGATATTAAGGGTCCGTATCCACCAGTTAGCCAGTACCTAATTTGTTTGGTATTTTCCCTCCTTTATTGTTATGCAGTTTTCAAAGAGCATTACAACTTTTATCTGAAGCGTCTGGGTGTTAAACATCCAGGGATAAGTGTATCCGAGGTATGAAGCGCAAAAAATTCCACCAATCTTTTTACCAAGCAATGAGGCAGTAAAAATCGGTCTAACGAAATCCCTATCTACTCCCTTGCCTTCCTTACCTCAATGAACTTGATTGAAACCTATCTTGCAGTGCTGACAACCTTCATGATTCCAGTACTAATCTTCATCGTGTTTTACATAGGCACATTTGATTTTTCCCGCTCCTTCAGTGCATTGCACATCACAAAGAAGGAATTTTATCTGCTGCTGTTTGGCTCTGTGCTCGGGATGCTAGGCAACATTCCGCTGATAATGTATGGAGATACTTTTCTGGGGATTAACGTTGGTGGTGGTGTGATTCCCATTGTGCTGGCATTCTATTTCTTCAAAAAGAAGTTCAAGATAGAGATGAGGGAATTGCTGCTCTTCGTGGCTCTCCTTGTGGTGTTATCTGGCATCTACACGCTCATTCTGAATCTCCATCTGGTGTCCTGGGTAAACCGTTACGCAATCTACAGAATCCATCTTGCGATTGCAGTTTTTGCGGTATTTACACTCGCCTTTGCGGTTGCCTGGCTTACTCACCTGAAAAAAACTGTCAAGATTGAAATTCTCTATGCCCTGTTTGCATTTCAGATTGTGGCGTTTGCAACCTATTTCGTGACCAATTACCTGCCAGAGCAGGGAATTGCTGCGGAATTTCCATGGTATCTTCTTCCGCCAGTGGTCGCTGCATTCATTTCGCTTGGGTTTTTCCGTGGTAAACCAGAAGGTTTGCTTTTCGGTTATACGACCTCAACCCTTGGTGTGCTTGCAGGTGCGGACATCTACCATCTGCCAGAGATTTACGCAACCAGCAAGGTGTTTGCAGGAGCAATTGGTGGGGCAGCCACAATGGATATGGTGTTTCTCGGCGGATTGATAACCTTCCTTGTGCTTCTCCCATTTTGTGGTAAGAAAATCTGGGAATACTCGCCTTCGTTTTCCAGGTTTAATCGGGTTGAGTTTAAGGTGCGAACCTTGCTTAATGAGGCCTGGGCACTATATAATTCTGGTAAATACAGGGAGGCGCTTGGAAAGGGAATTGAGGCAATTGAAAGTTTTTATGCACTTGTAGCAAAGGAGAAAAAAGGACTGGATGATTTTCTGGCAGAGCATGGAAAACACTATGCTCTCCATGACCTCCAGGTCCTTCGTGCAGAAGCGAGAAATGAGCAACTGAGCCAGTATGATGCATACAGGGCACTGGTTGCGGTCTATTACATTTTGGGGGAGATTGAGAGATGCAGGATGGGAAGGTATGGAGACATTGGAAGAAGAAGTATTGCCTATCTGATAGATGTGGGGGTCTCGCTGGCGATAATTCTACCATTTGCCTTTGCTGCCAGTTTCTTCATACTCAAGAGTTCCACTGAAATTAATGAAGTTTTGCTCATTGCCTTCTCTTCGCTTGTTGGTGCTGTCTGCTTCCTCTACTTTACCCTCAGTGAATATTTTGTAGGAAAGACAGTCGGGAAGAAGTTGATGGGGCTGGAGGTGAAGGAAATTTATGGTGAAAGGATAGGCATCACTGCAGCAATGATGCGAAACCTTACCAGGTTCATCGCCATCCTGCTCTTATCCACTGGGATTTCCTACTTTATTGTTCCTAATCTCATGGCCCAGGTGCTCGGAGTGGTTATGGTTTTCCTCTTCATTCTCGCTTCAGGTTTCTCAATGCTCTTCATCCTTCGCTCAAGGCATGCCCAGCGGCTTGGCGATGTACTGGCAGAGACAGTGGTTGTGAAAACAAATTAGATTGTTAAAACCAAAATTGCAGCGTTGATTTTGTGCTAGTTTTTTGGTATAGAAGACCGAAGAATATAACTATATCAAAATCTATACAGGCGACGAGAGTAAGGTGGTATCCTGATGCATGAAATGGAATCGGAAAATTGGTACATGTATGTCTTTGAGGGAGCAGATGCAGAAGAATACAACTACTGGCTAAGCCCTAGAGATGCAGCAAAGAACTGCCAGACCCCAGATGTTGACAGCGACTCCATCACAGACTATCAGGAAGTTTTCGGCTACAATGTCAAAGTCATTACTGGCTGGGGCAAAGATAACACGCCAATCAGCAAGGAAATAACCATGTATGGCAACCCACTGGCTGCATACAAACAAACCGATGGAAGATGGACCGACACGGATGAGGACGGCATCCCAGACATTGTGGAGATTTACTTCAGCAATGTTTCCTACATAGACAACAATAGCCTCTGGCAACAGATGATTGTAAGCAACGGCTTTGCCTCTGCCTATGGCTGGTGCAGGGAGTATTACCAGACACTGAATGCTTCAGACCCAAGCAAAGCAGAGAACTGGACGCAGAAAGCGTTTAACCCGTTTGTTGTCTGCAACCTCCCGCCGATGGTGACTATTTTTGGAGTTACATTTAGGGATTGGTGGGTAGGAACAGACCATCGGGCTGCAATTACTGTTCAGTGTGATGCAAAAGCACTCGGATTTGTAAAAGAGGTAAAATATGAATTGATAGAGTTATGTTTTGGTAAAATAACTGCAACAGAGACAATACCGTTTAGTTCCAACTCAGTAAGCACTGGGCGAGTGTTTTATGTAGATTACAGCATCTACCAGTTATATGGGTATCGTGTGCGATGCACAGTGAAGGATTATGTGGGCTATGAGGTAAAGATAGAAGGCGAGGTAAAAGGCAGTATTGCCCAAGGCTGGCAATTCATTGCGACAGGCGTGCAGGCATTATTAGGAATGCTCGGCGGAGGCTTACAGAATGTATGGAAGGCAATCAGCGACGGTGTTAACACAATTGTAGAGTGGTGCGTGAAAAAATTTGAAGAGATGATTAACCCAGTAATAGAGGCACTGGCACGGAATGCGTATGGAGAGATAATGGGTTCATTGAATAAGAGAATAACAGAGGCCATAGCCTCCTACACTGCTAGTTTTGATTCTGCAGTATTTTCAGCATCTGGCAAAGGTATTGACGACATAACTGCATTCTTCAAACCACTTATATCAAAGCTTGGAGAGTTCACACTGATGATTTCAGTTTACAGCACGGGAGCATTCTTCAGGGAAATAGAAAGGGCAACAGGTATCGTAATGGTGAAAGGACTGATGAAAATCGTGCGAGGAATCATACCAGTGCCAGAAATTGAAGGAGTAGAGGAGAACTGGATAAAGGTTGTGAGAGGCGAGATTTCACCGGGCGAGCCACCTGAATTCATAAAGCAACTTGACGGGAGCAGCAAGGAGAGACTAATATCCAGCATAATAAGATATTATAAGCAAATGATGGGGATGGGATTACCAATCTCATTGAAGATGGAACAGCCAAAGCAAAACCAATTAAACAAGTTCGCAGTGATAATCAGTGAAGGAGGAGTAAATACTGAGGGTCATGACATTACTGCAGCAGTCCAGGAAGAGGCAAACAATTTGCTAAATCTTGTAAGGAGCAATGGATACACAATAATTGGAAACGGAATAAATTACGGGTTGAACGCTGATGGAATTCGGAACCTGTTCATGGTAAATCTCAGAAATGCTTTAGATGGAATCAACACAGACCAGAACCAGATTCTGATTGTGTTCATAGGCCATGGTGCATTGCCTCAACAGGGTGGGGGAAGTTACTTTGTGGCTGAAGGAAATGAAAATGAGAGATACATTTCATGGAAAAATATTGCAGAATGGGTAGATGGTGCCACATTAAATGGAAATACACCGAAATACCAGAAGATGGTGATTATCGGGCAATCCTGTTTCAGTGCCTGGATGCACGAACCATTAACACAGAAACATGCCGACAGAAAGGTGGTAATTTCTGCTGCGGGATTTACGGAGATTGCGAAGGCGATTAATGGGATAAACAGGATTGTGTTTTTAGGACATTTCTTGAATTTTCTTGCTAAAGATGGTGGTAAAGAAGGTGTCCTTACCTTTGTGCAGGTCTTCGTAAATGTGCTTTTTCTCTGTCTTGTGGGAGAGGGAATGATTTGGGCATTTGTTAGAATTCTACTTCCAACACTTCCTTTCGGTTGGACATGTGCCTATACTCTTGCGGTTATCCTTTTGGAAAGTTTATTTCTAGCTTTCCTCCTTGGTGTTTTTACAGGAGTACATACCGCTTTCTGGGGTGGAGATACTGTATCTTTCTGGGGGATTTATGCGTATGCTAGAGCACTTACCTTATTTCCAGGAATTTTCTCTTCCACTCCCTCTCTTTATAATTCTGGGTTAGCTAACCTAACATTTTTGTAGGTGGATAAAATGACACAAAAAGAAATTGAGGAAAAAATTGATAAATGGCTTGGAATAATGGTATTTATTAATACTATATATTACGGAGGGTATGTCATAGTTTTAGCATGGTCTATGGTTTCTTTTTTCCAAGGATGGGTTCTCCCTTATCCGTACGATATAATTATTCTACCTATTTTGTTTATATTTCATCTTTGTTTCAACAATAGTATTTGGTTGTATACTTATGTTGTTGATAAGTTGTACATATCGCAAAATAAAAAACTCTCAGAAGGAGTATTTAAAAGACACGCTGTTATTCTGGGGATTGGCATGTCAGTATTCTTAGCTTGCTCAATTTTCTTAACTATTGGAACATTCCCACTATATGGCCTATTTTTTATTTCTTCTATTCTTAGCCCATTCTCAACATTTATTTGGATAGCAAGAATGAAGGGGAAGGAATTTGGGACAGGTAAAGAAAATAAGATAATTGTCAGATGGAGTGCGTGGTATGAAGAAAAATAGTTGCGAGCCAGAGAGATATCCACCAAGAATAGACATCACGCTGAAATTCGGAGAGAAAGAAACAACCACAGACCCGCTGGATGTAGACACAGACAACGATGTGATTCCAGATGCTGACGACGGGAAACCGTTTGACCCATCGGCATTCCCGGAATCACCATTTGCCGACAACGATGGCGATGGCTTGCTAAACTGGGAAGAGGAGAATATAGGCACGGATAAGAACAAAACAGACACGGATGGTGATGGTTTGAGCGATTTTGAGGAATTGCGTGTGTATGGAACCAATGCGAGCAATCCAGATACAGACAAAGACGGTATTGGGGACTATGCAGAAATTTTCATCTACAGAACAGACCCGAACAAAGCCTCTTCAGATTCCGATAATCTCACAGACAGCCAGGAAATTTTCATCACGAACACAGACCCATGGAAAGAAGATACCGATAGCGACGGCCTTTACGACGACACAGAATACTCTCTCGGCCTGAATCCGCTGAGCAACGACACGGACACTGACCAATGGCTTGATGGACTTGAATACAACTACTGGTATGACTACTACCGCAACAAGATGGGCATGAACGAAAAGGATGCGTCTGCCCAGGCAGCAAAGAACTGCAAGACCCCAGATGTTGACAGCGACTCCATCACAGACTATCAGGAAGTTTTCGGCTACACGGTCAAAATCATTACTGGCTGGGACAGTGAGAACAAGCCAATCAGCAGAGAGAAAACAATGTATGGTGACCCACTGCTTCCCTATGCCCAGGGCAAAGACTCACAGGGAAACATAATCTGGACCGACACGGATGAGGACGGCATCCCAGATATCGTGGAGATTTACTTCAGCAATGTTTCCTACATAGACAACAATAGCCTCTGGCAACAGATGATTGTAAGCAACGGCTTTGCCTCTACCTATGGCTGGTGCAGGGAGTATTACCAGACACTGAATGCTTCAGACCCAAGCAAGGCAGAAAACTGGACGCAGAAAGCGTTTAACCCATTCGTTGTCTGCAACCTCCCACCGATGATTACATCGTTTTCTGCCGAGGCCCATGACGAATGGGGCTGGGTGCCTGTGTATCTCTATGGAGTCCAGGTAGGTGTGGTCTGGAGTTGCACAGCCTGTTACATCACCGTTTCTTTAGAGGCGAAAAGTGTAAGTGGGTTCCGCAACTTGTTTGTAGGAGTGAAAGACCTCTACAGAGGTGCTACATCTGGTGTGTTTAAGTGGATAGAAAGTGGAGAGCAAACAGCGGTTTCCTATACAGGGAGTAACGCAATTCGCTTGGATGTAGACTATGGGACACTGGTTCTTTACGGTTATGAAGTTTACGGGTATGTAGTAAGTTATACGATGGTAGGAGAGAGCCATCCTGCGGTGGAAGTGCGAAAAGAGATAAAAGGAATTATTACACTGGTTGCAGACGCAATAGCCAGTTTCCTGGCAATGCTTGCTGGCGGACTGCAGGAGGTATGGAATGCGGTGGAGAAAGCGGTAAATGCGATTGTGGAGTGGGTGAAGGAGATAATATTGAAGATGCTCGAACCTGTAATAGGTGCTCTCAAGAATACAGTTGAGGCGTTGGTAGAGACAGTAGTGGATATAGTAAAAAGCTGTGTAAGGGAGTTAGGGAGAGACTTGGCAAATCCCAGTTGGGACACTGCCCAAATGATAAAACGATTATATGACCTCCCATTCCTAGCATTTATTTTGATATGTACATTTATCCAAGGAATAGGATACACATTAGGATTTGTTAATACTGCAGTTCCAGGTATAGGATGGATTATTGGAGCGATGGTCTCAGTAGCAATTATAGGGATATTCCTTGGCGCATTCTACGAAGAAGCCACTGTCCCTACAAACCCCACTACTCCAACGGACATAATACCAGCGGAAGATCCATTCTGGTTAACAGGTTTCGGTGTAAATCTTCAGCAATTATTCTTTTTGGCGGAGAAATATGCAATTGTGATGGAATGGATAGATCCAGATACGGTGGGCCTTGCGATTGCTTTTATAGGATTAGTCCTTTTACTTGCTTCAAAGGGATTGCGCGGATTTTATGCATGTTTACTAGGATGGTTTTCTCTTGCACTGAGCCTTACAGGTGCACTCATCACATTTATCCCCTCTCTCTCAGATAATCCTCTCTATAATCCCCTATTCTTCATTGAAGAAGTGCTTTCTATATTGAGTACAGTGTACGCAGGATGGAATCTTTGTACGGATTATGATAACGATGGAAAAATCTTAGCAATAGATTTCGATTAATTATGTCCTGGAAATATATAGATAAGTTTGGAAAAGTTTACTACGATGCAACTGTTGAGATAGAGTCTGAGAGATATAGAGAGCGTCTTGAGTGGAGGAAAAGGTACATCTGGATGAATTTTGCCTTATCATTATTTTTATTTTGCTGGCTTCTATTGATTTCTCTATCAAGTAATGAAAAAAGTATGATTGTACTCCCATTTATCATTTTATGTATATCGAGCAGCTGGTTATTCTATCTTTATAAACAAGACCCTCGAGTAAAGGTAATCTTGACTGAAAAGGGAATATTCTATGGGCATGAGCAAATATTAAATTATTGTTTTATACCATATGATGAGATTGTGGCAGTGGAATATATCCAAGTATATTTAACGGAGTGTCTGAGAGTTGTTAAGAAACCAATTGGGCCAATTAAGAGAGGGGCCAACATACCAGTTGAGGACATAAAAGATAAGAGTATCTTCCTAACAAAACTAAAAGAAAAAGTTCCGTTAGCAGTGTTTAACATTTGAGGGATTATACATCTTCAGGAAGAAGCAAGAAAAGAGGGGGTAAGTATGAACTGGAGCGACAAAAACTACACGCTCCTTCCTTACCGTTTCTGCCTGTGGTATGACAAATCCCGGGAATTTGAGAACGAAAACGATGCCTGGGAATACCTCAACTCCACACTCGATTCTCTTGGCAGTGTGATTGGATATACTGCAAAGGGCTATGGATTATGGATGAATAATACAGGCGAAAGCGTGAACATGGTCATAGTAGCAAAAGTGGTTTATGGCGGGATACGACGCACTGGAACGAGAACAAATGAGTGGCCACCAGAGCCACAACCAATAAAAGATAAATGGAATGCAATAATTGTGTGGAAACAATACAACATTACGGAGAACCTGACTGGAATTGAGTTCACACCCTGGGGATTGCCTGATTACACTGCAGCAAGGTGCGAAGTTCACGCAATAGCGGATTCTGACAATGATGACCTCCCAGACCTTGGCGACCCTGATAGCGACAATGATGGCATCAAGGATGGGGACGAGCCCCTTTACTGGCTTGATACAGACAGGGATGGCAGGGTAAACATGCGAGACACAGATAGCGACAACGACGGCTTGAATGACAGCCAGGAAGACATAAACTGCAATGGCAAATTAGATGCCTGGGAGTCAAGTCCGATAAGCGAGGACACGGACAACGATGGCTTGAACGACAGCCTTGAATGGAACCGCTACTTCACGAATCCAAGCAGTGCAGACACAGATGGTGATGGATTAAGCGACAGGGAGGAAGTAAATGAGAATGTGTGGTGGCTGCCAACAAGGCATAATGAGACACGGTGGCAAATAGATGCACCAAATGGCTACTATGCATTCTGGTTGCAAGCAGGTTCAAATGACACTGTCAAGCTTAGAGTGAACAATCAAACCAATGTAAGTATCTACAACTGCATTGCCGGCTGTTGGTATTACAATAATATAGGACAACTCAAACCCCAAACTATAGAGGTTATTTCTGGCAATGTTTCCCAAATTGCACTTCTATACTACAAAAGCCAGCCAACATTGCATTTCTCTCTCTATACTTCTATTTTCCATTATGCCAGCGACCCATATTCCTCCACAGTTTCCTCTGTCAATCTAAACATTTCTCCGCTTCCAACTTCCTACAAATTCCGTGTTGTTGATGCAACAGCAACACTTTCACTGCCAAATATCGTACAACTGCCATACCTATTTGCGGCAGTGGAACTGGAAAACAGAACTGTAGAGGTAGTTTCAAGGAAGGGTGTGGATTCCTGTGAGACAAGAGCAATTCCTGATATTTCTTCAATTATCCAGAGCATTCTTGATGCAAACGATACAGAACTCTGGTTCAAAGTAAATCTCACCTCAAATTCCAGTTTTAGCGTTACTTTTTCAGTTGATGTGGCACTGGTGCCTCAAATATGGGATCCATTTGATGCGGATGCAGACAGGGATGGAATAAACGACAAGCGGGAGAGAGAATGGAATTTTTCGCCCTATGCAAGTGATACAGACAAAGATGGAAAAAGCGACGCAGAGGAAATCCCGCCTATTGTAGACACAGTGAGTGATACGAGTCCAGACTGGAATAACACGGGTGCACATACACCAGGCGTCTCTTTCCTCAATCTTAGCCGTGAATTGAACGAGAACGAAACGCACTGGTTGAATGCAGAAGCCTTCAACTTCAGCGTAAACCTTGCACCATTCTTGAAATATCCAATTCCAGTCACTGTTTCATCAACAATTTCTGCAAATAACTGCACTGGTATTCTTGCAGTTTACTACAACAACAGCGTATTGCTTGAGCCAAATTCAACAGGCACAAACAGGCTCGCAAAGGGCATTTCATTCAACACCTCAGAGTATCCAGATGCGATATTCACAGCCTATGCAATGTTCACATATCCGAAGCGTTACTGGAAATACATGGCGATAGATGGCGGTTACTGGGTAGAATGCGGCCAAGCCCAGAAAAATGCCACACATACACTTTCCTTCTTCTACAATACAAATACAACTAATGGGCTTGACCCAGACACAGACAGGGACATAATTATAGATGGTTGGGATGATGAGCCGTTGGAGGCGAAGCCATTGCCAGAAAGTGCATTTGCAGATGCAGATGGTGATGGACTGCCAGATTGGGAAGAAGAGAATGTGTATCACACAAACAAGTATTTGCCAGACACGGATGGTGATGGCCTGACAGACTACGAGGAAGTAAAGGTTTATTCCACAAGGCCTCTTGTGAAGGACATGGATGGCGATTTGCTTCTGGATGGTGAGGAGCTCAAGATTTACGGCACAGACCCGAATAAAACTGACACAGATGCTGACATGCTCTCTGACTATGAAGAAATCTTTAAGTATTACACAAACGCTACGGTTACAGATACGGATGGTGATGGTTTGAGTGATGGCGAAGAAATTCTGATTACAAACACAGACCCCTGGAGTCCAGACAGTGATGCTGACGGCCTAAAAGACAGCGTAGAATACACCCTCGGCCTAAACCCACTGAGCAACGACACAGATTCTGACCAATGGCTGGATGCACAGGAATTCCTATACTGGAAGAGCAAAGGCCTGAGCGACACAAAAGCAGCAGAATACTGTAAAACACCAGATGTTGATGGCGACTCCATCACGGACTACCAGGAAGTTTTCGGCTACAATGTCAAAATCATTACTGGCTGGGACAGTGAGAACAGACCGATAAGCAGAGAGAAAAAGATGTATGGGGACCCACAGCTTCCCTATGCCCAGGGCAAAGACTCACAGGGAAACATAATCTGGACAGACACGGATGAGGATGGCATCCCAGACATCGTAGAAACCTACTTCAGCAACATCTCCTACATAGACAACAATAGCCTCTGGCAACAGATGGTTGTAAGCAACGGCTTTGCCTCTGCCTACGGCTGGTGCAGGGAGTATTACCAGACACTGAATGCTTCAGACCCAAGCAAGGCAGAGAACTGGACGCAGAAAGCATTCAACCCGTTCGTTGTCTGCAACCTCCCGCCGATGATTACATCGTTTTCTGCCGAGGCCCATGACGAATGGGGCTGGGTGCCTGTGTATCTCTATGGAGTCCAGGTAGGTGTGGTCTGGAGTTGCACAGCCTGTTACATCACCGTTTCTTTAGAGGCGAAAAGTGTAAGTGGGTTCCGCAACTTGTTTGTAGGAGTGAAAGACCTCTACAGAGGTGCTACATCTGGTGTGTTTAAGTGGATAGAAAGTGGAGAGCAAACAGCGGTTTCCTATACAGGGAGTAACGCAATTCGCTTGGATGTAGACTATGGGACACTGGTTCTTTACGGTTATGAAGTTTACGGGTATGTAGTAAGTTATACGATGGTAGGAGAGAGCCATCCTGCGGTGGAAGTGCGAAAAGAGATAAAAGGAATTATTACACTGGTTGCAGACGCAATAGCCAGTTTCCTGGCAATGCTTGCTGGCGGACTGCAGGAGGTATGGAATGCGGTGGAGAAGGCTGTGAATGCGATTGTAGATTGGATAGCCGTAACTCTTCAAAACGCCATTCAACCTCTCCTTCAACCTATCCAAGAGAGGATGAGAACACAAGTAGAAGATATAAACAACACTCTTTCTCTTGCATGGGATGAATATTCCATAAGCCACAAAATTTCTGAGAGTACTCTACACAAAATTTCAAATGAGATATTCGGAGAGTTCTTCCTTATGCTCTTTGGTGTGTTCTTTGCCGTTACGGTTACAATAACCGCATTGGGCTACATTTTTGGGCCAGTAGGTTGGATTAGTGGAATAATTGTTTCTCTCGTGCTTTCTCTCATTTTCCTGATTCTATTTGAACAAAAGAATCTTCCTCTCCCAACCCTTCACATTACTATTCCACAACTCTCCTTATCATTTAATGTATTCTTTGATTTTGCAAAAAAATTAGTTGAAGAAAACACGCCGACGCCACCAAATGAGTTAATTTGGAATTTCACAGGAATTATTCTTTCTTTCCTCAGTGTTGTCTTTAGTGCATTGGCACTTGAAATTGAAAAGGATGTCACAGGAGTATATTGTGTTGCGTTGGCACTCGGTATCATAGCTTTTTGTGCGATTGTGAGTTTTGGCTTAAATATAATCAAACCAAAAAATGAAGCAAAAAACGCTACGGTAACGATTGGAATATGCCTGGGGATTTTTGGTCTAGTAGTAGGAGTAATTTCATTCTATAAAACAGCTGAAAGTGAATCTCCAGCAACAATATTAAGCGGCCTGGCAGTAATATTTTCTTTAATAGCACTCTTTCTACTCATTGGTCAACTTCGTTGAGAGGTGAAAAATGTGGTGAAGATTTCTATTCCTACAACAACAGAAAAAGTGGTTACGAAAAATATAATAATAGCGATTATAATAGTAGGCGGAGGCGGAATTCTTGCTTCTTGCTTTTTGTGGTGGGCTGGGTTCTTATCTAAACCTTCCCGCATGGCAATGTGGGCACTACATATGTTTCTATTATCTTTGGCCATACTGTGCTTCCACTTTATAGGCTGTATCATTCTTCTCACCCATCCCCGAAAGATTATAGTAAATCCGGATGCTGGCTACATTTCCTGGAAAGTAAGAGATTCGCGATTTCTGTGGCCTAAAGGAACTTACAAAAAATACCTTCGGGATTTTAATGAAGTTCGGATTCCTTTTTCAGATATTGAGGATATTATTGATAACCATGGTCGGGTGAAGATAGTGCTTTTGGATATGAGGGAGATATCCCTCGGAGTTGTGAAAGAAGAGACAAATAGAGAGAAAATAATACAGACATATGAAAATTGGAAAAAGCAATACTCAAAAGGAGAGGATTAAATTGATTCAGAATACTTTAAATTTTATGGCATTCCACCAGTTACATATAGAATTCCAGCCAGCTCCTACAAATCCCTTTCTTGGTGATTCTGAGTATGCTATCGTAGAGATTTACTTCAGCAACATCTCCTACATAGACAGCGATAGCCTCTGGCACCAGATGATTGTAAGCAATGGCTTTGCCTCTACCTATGGCTGGTGCAGGGATTATTACCAGACACTGAATGCTTCAGACCCAAGCAAGGCCGAGAACTGGACACAGAAAGCGTTCAATCCCTTCGTGGTATACAACATGCCCCCGACCATAGCGAAATGGAGTGCCAGTGTGCGAGAATATCACACATCATCTGGCACAATCTACACAATCCAGACAGAATTCGTTGTGAGAGACATAGGCGGAATAAAGGAGGTGAACCAGAAAATAGTGGAGTTAATGACAGGAAAGG
This sequence comes from Thermoplasmata archaeon, assembly GCA_038874435.1. Lineage (NCBI taxonomy): Archaea > Methanobacteriati > Thermoplasmatota > Thermoplasmata > Thermoplasmata archaeon. The sequence goes on along the minus strand of JAVZCK010000021.1, from coordinate 414 downwards.
TAGTGGCAGAACATACCTACATACCCGAAGCAAGATACACGGAAATCACAGCAGGCTGGGAGTTCACAGTGGATTATGGCACCCTGCTTCTCCAGGGCTACAGAGCAGTGGGCGAGACAACAAACTACGCTGGCTACAGCGTTGAAGCGAGCAAGGAAATCAAGGGCCTGATAGCGATTGCCATAGACGCATTGCAGGCACTCTGGCAGATGCTCGTGGGCGGCTTGCAGAAGGTGTGGGAGGCTGTGGAGAAGGCTGTAACCACATTGCGTGCATGGGTAATGGAGAAACTGGAGTATCTCCTTGGATTGTGGGCAAGTGGTTTCGTCCAGACTATAAAGACACTCCCCGAGGAGGTACTTGGGATAAACATAAGTGCGTTTCTTTCTTTAGACCTCACGAAAGTAACAGTAG
>JAVZCK010000020.1 GCA_038874435.1 Thermoplasmata archaeon | reverse complement strand
TAATATCAAAGGGATTAATAAAACTTTCGGTGCGCTCATGGAAAATTGCATACTGGCAAGACGAATTTACTTCTGAGCTCTCAAAGTCTCATAATGCCTATTACACAATCTTTGGGAAGTTAGTGGGGAATCACAAATGTCTATAATAAAGGGGGAAAATAATTATCGGATCTATCCATAGAAGCGTAGAAAGCAACCCACCAATGTTGCAGAGTTATCTAGCTTTTGAGAATGGATATTTCAAAATACCGCTCACACAGTAGAAAAAACCAAGGAGGGAAATAATCAATGTAACTATAAGAAATAGGATACGACCAGAGTATACGACAGGTCGCATATACAACCATCCCAAAACTCCAAAATAAACTATGAAAAAGGCTGTCACTGTCGCTAGCTCTAATGTTTTGGCATTTCTCCAGACAACATTGGAAAAATCCAATTTTATCATCTTACAAATCCTTCCATCTCGTTATCTTTATTGCAAGTATGGTGAAGATTACTGCCAGAACTGTGAGCACAATGAAGGAGAGTGTTGCATTGGCTGGCTCATTGTAAATCATGATTTCTCGCAAGCCCTGATGGAAGTAGTAAACTGGCGAACCCTTTGCAATTGTTTGCATGTAGGAGGGCATAATTTCAACGGGCCAGAAAGCACCGGAGAGAAACATCAGCGGGAAGCCAATTGCGTTTCCGATGCCGGCTGCCGCCTCAATATCCTTCACAAAGCCCCCAAGGGTCATTCCGATACTGGAAAAGAGCACACATCCAATGAAGATTAAAGAGACAGCATACAAATCTGGGACTGCTCTAACTCCAAAGATTGCCCAACTAAAACCAATCATCAATATTGTCAGTGCGAAGCCAAGGAAGGTCTGCTGCAGAATGCACCCGAGAATCCAGTCCCTTTTGCTGAGAGGTGTAGCACTCAGTCGTTTCACTATTCCATTTCGCTTGTATTCTGTGACTGTTGTGGTCATTCCAATTATTCCGTTAGTCATGATGAAAGCAGCAATGTAACCAGGCAAGTAATAATCAGCAGCCCTCCAGCGTCGTTGCTGCAGGTCCTCCGATTTAGGTATGAGAATATCAGAAGCACCTGTTAATTTATTATTGAAGCCATGAACTACACTGTAAATGATTCCTTTCACAATCTGTGTTGACTGGGCATGTTCATCCGCAATAAGCAAAACTTCCGGGCTTGTTACATTTGTCTGGTTAAGATAAGCACTCAGCATTTCCTTTCCCATTGTTATGTTTGCCACATCGCTTTCATTCATATACTGGCTATAGTTATTGAGCACATAGGCAAGCGTATCCACAATTATGCCCATTCTCACAACCACGGTCTTGTTGATTGCTTTTTCCTCAAAACCCTTTGGAATTACAAGAAATCGCAGACTTTCAATCGTCTGCTGTTCCTTCACGAAGGCAGAAATGTTAACATCTTTGTCCAACGGTTTTATTTCAAAGCATTCTGTGGACTTTATTGCTTCAATGAATGCTGAAGAAAGGTTTGTTTGATTCCCATTCTCGTCCACATCTAAATTTTGAATGTAAAGGTTGTATTTTGTGGTCTCAGTGCCTCCGAAAAGAGTTCCGAAAATCACGAGTAAAAGAACAGGGAAGAGAAACGAAAAGAACACACCAGTTGGTGAGCGAAGCCAGTCCTTCAACAATGTCTTGAAAACAACCCAGACATTCCTCATTCAAACTCACCCCTCTCATTGATTTTTCTTCCGACAAGTGAGAGAAATACCTCTTCCATTCCTGGTTCAATAATCTCCGCTTCAATGTCCTTTGAGTAGAGTTCAAGGGATGCCTTCGCTGCCTCTTTCTTCCCAGAAAATTTTCCACAGAAGCCACTATCTACTTTTGTAATGCTATCTGTGTATTTCTTAAAAATTTCCTCTACCTCTTTACTGGCAACCTTCGTAAACACCCTGTAACCTCCACCATGCTTTTCTACCATTTCCTTCACCACTCCCATCGCTACAATTTTTCCTTTCACAATCACAGCCACTCTATCACTCAGTTTTTCCGCCTCTTCCATGTAATGCGTTGTGAGAAAGACAGTTTTTCCAGTTGCCTTCAATTTCCTTATCACACCCCAGGTCTCACGCCTTGCTTCTGGGTCAAGCCCTGTAGTGGGCTCATCAAGGAAAAGAATTTCTGGTTCGCTCACTGCAGCCATACAGATACCCACGCGCCTCTTCATTCCTCCAGATAACGCTTTGAATTTTTTATCCTTTACATCCCACAAATCCAGCATCTCGAGATAACTCCTTAATTCTCCTTTTCTCCCATAAATGTCTGCAATTAACTTCACATTCTCCAGCACAGTTAAACGCTCAAATGCATTGAATTCCTGCGGTACCACACCAATCCTTTTCTTTATCTTCTCCTCATCCTTCGTAATATCATAGCCAAGAATTTGCACTTTCCCGGATGTGGGTTTTCTCAAACATTCCAGAATTTCCACAGTCGTGGTCTTGCCAGCTCCATTCGGGCCAACAAGCGTAAAAATCTCCCCCTGGTTGACCTCAAATGAAATGGAATCCACTGCTCTGAATTTTCCATAGTTTTTCACTAAATTTCTAACTTCAATTATTGTGTCCATATCTTGCGATAAATGGAGTGATATAAAATTCTTACCCAAAATTTAAAATAGGCAAAAATGTTAACTTTGTTCAGAGGGAAAAAATGGATAACATATATTGTGAAGAAAATACTGGAAAATGGGAGAAGATTCATGCACACATGATTAAGATACTTGAAAAATCGCTGGGACCAGGAATGGTCGCCGATGTCATAAGAGTTTCGGAAAATGATTTTAACAAACAAGATGTGAAAAACTCGATTAAGAATACAGTCGCAAAGATATATGTAGCACTAGGTGAAGAAATGACATATAACCTACTTACTAACACAGTGCTTGCTGAGATCGGTAATGACAGGGATTTTCTAGAAGAGTGCTACAATTTAGTGAAGGAGGTGAGCCAGTGAATTCTCTTGGGATGAAGATAGTAAGAACAATGCAGGAGAGCCCAGTTGGTAACATGAGTATTTTCATATATACTAAACAATGCCAGGATGCCGGAATAAATCCAGAGAGCATCCGTCCGGAAGAGCTACCCTTACTTATCCAGCGATTAAATGAGGTTCTTCCTTATTTTGCAGGCAAAAAGAGCAATGAAATAATCCAGAAAATTTCAACGCTTTCTAAAGAGAAAGAGGAGTTAAGGTGGTGAGAATTTGATAATCAAAAGTGGAATACCAGGACTAGACGAGATGCTAGGGGGTGGAATTCCTGCGAGAACTGTGAATCTTATTTGTGGTCCAGCAGGAAGTGCTAAGACCCTTTTTGGAATGCAGTTTTTGCTGGGTGGTGTGAAAAATGGGGAAAAAGGCATTTACATCACTTTAGAGGAAAGCAGAGCGAATATAGAGCGGGCGATGAATAACTACAAATTTAACCTTTTAGAACATCAGAAAAACAACAATATCCTCATAATGGATTTAGGTGCTATGCGGAAAGAAGCAATATCAAAGGAGATTGAAAAAGGTATGGTAAATTTCTCTTCCGTTGCTAAAGTGATAAAAAACATCCAGAAGCTTACAAATGCAAAGCGATGCGTTGTCGATTCAATTACTGCTCTAGGACTTTATTATTCGAATATTGAGGAGTTAAGACGGGAACTTTTTGTTTTTGCTACAGAACTGAAAGAGATGGATATGACCTCTCTTCTCATTTCCGAATCGCCTGATGGAACTAACTCGCTCACTCGTTATGGAATTGAGCAATTTGTCTGCGATTCCTTTGTTGTGCTAGGGCTAGAAGATGTGAAAGGGGAACTGAGGCGCACAATAATGGTAAGAAAGATGAGATTTGCAAAGCATGATACGACAAAGCATCCAATTGTGATAACGCCAGAGGGGATTGTGATTCAAGCAGATACAAAGATATTCTGATCAGTATGGGAATTTTCCAGATTTCTGCAGTTGATAATGCGATTGAAGCAGGGAGGAGAAAAAGAATTCTGCTCGTAACGGAGGACTTCCATGATGTTCTCTTTCTGATTCAACATTTTCTAGTAGATAACGGACACTGTGTGTTGACAAAACCTCTTGAGCTCTCTGGATATAAAATGATTGACTGGTATTCTGACCGTGTTGGCCTTCCCGCAGAAAAACAGGATACTTTGATAATGCCATCTGACCCTGTCCAATTTTTTGCAACTCTAAAAAAGATTGATGGGATTGAAAAGCTTTTCTTTCACCTTACACCAGTGCTTCTTCTTTATGAGAAGGAAACTGCGACTGCCCTGCTGGAAAATATCTGTGCCTATTGTGAAGAGAAAGGTATTGCCCTTCTTGTGCTCATAGAGAAGCCAGAAATTTTTGAAGAAGTAGTTGGCGCAATAAAGCACAGTTTTGATTATTTTCTCAACATGGCCAATGGAAAACTTACAATCACAAGTTTGAAAAGACCGGATGATGATGTGGAATTGCACTACGGGGTGAGAGAGAGTGATGTTGTGCTTCGCACACCCAGTGGCATAGAAAGATGCAATGTTTCTTGGTCTGGTGGAAAGAACCTATTCTGGCTTCCAGGTTCTGAGTTGTTATTCCCTACTGGTGTAAGTGAGAATTATGCCCTCCTGTTCTGCAGTGATACCCATCTTAAACAATATCTGATTGAACAAGCTGTAAGCGATTCCATTTTTTCAGGAAAACCCTGTATTTTTGTTGCTGGGGAGACCACATTAAAAGAGTTTACAGAGACTTTGAAGACCAAGAAAAAGCTTGAGCTTCTAGATGCGAAAAATTTTGTATTTGTGGATTGGTTCTCATCCACTACAAAGAAAATTACTGGAGCAGAGGACAGAGAAAAAGAGATCGTTGTTTCCAGAGATATTGTTTATCTAAGTGTGGCAATTGACTGGGCTCTTAGGAGGTTTGATGGTAAGGGGGTTCTAATACTTGATTGTCTAACCACAAGCACCCAGATTTACAGCACAGAGGAAATTTGCAATTTTCTGGCCACGGTTATCGCAAGGGCTAAGCGAAAAGGTTATTCAATTCTAAGCTTTGGAAATTTGGAAGTCATTGGGAGAGAAAGGGTAGATGCATTTGCTTGCTTTTTTGATGGTAACATACTTTTGGCCGGTAAGCGGATTCATATGGAACGCTCCGATACCTTCTTCTATTCTAAGAGGAAATTCGGACTCGCAGTTGCAGCAGGTGTGCTATCAATAATCCCAGAGTTCGAGAAAGAGGTAGAGCTAAGTGAAGAGGAAATTGCAAGGGTGCTTAAAACGCTAGATGAACTCCTTGGTAATCTCCCTGAGGAGAAAATATCTGAGTTTGCCATGAGCGAGGAATTCAAACTTTATGAGAAATTGCTGAAAAAATATGGAATTTGAACATGTTTATGGAGACACCAAGGCACAGCATGACTAAGAAAAGGGTTAAATATAAATGCGTTTTCAATCTCACAAGGTGAAAAACATGGTGGAATTCAAAGCCAATGTAGCCACATCTGAAGGAAAAACCTATACATTCCCTGTCTGGGGAAATTACGCAAATTCGCTCATTGGAAAGAAGATTGGCGATGAAGTGGATGGCCTATTTATTGGACTTCCAGGATACAAACTTGTAATCACTGGTGGTTCGGACAATGCTGGCTTCCCGATGCGGAAAGACATTGCAGGTGGAAAAAGATACAAGGTGCTGTTGAGCGAAAGCACAGGTTTTCATCCCAAAAAGAAGGGACTCAGGAAAAAGGTGTCTGTGAGAGGAAACACAATCTCACCAGAAACAGCGCAAATAAATCTCAAGATTATAGCTAAAGGTCCACATCCTGTCGAAAATTTATTGGAAGAGGCAAAGAAAAGGTATGAGGCAGAAAAAGAAAAGAAGGAAGACAAACCCAAGAAGTGAGGTATATTAGATGAAAGTTCATGTACAGCCAGAACTAAATGTAGGAATTGTGGGTCATGTAGACCATGGCAAAACCACTCTTACCTATGCACTTACAAAGGAACGCACAGACCGACTCTCAGAGGAGAGAAAGAGAGGAATTACAATCCGGCTAGGTTATGCGGATACTGAATTTTACCAATGTCCAAATTGTAGTGGACTTGATGGTTATACAAACTCTCCAACCTGTCCGAGATGCAATGGTCAAACAAAGTTTTTGCGTGCAGTTTCATTTGTAGATGCACCTGGGCATGAAAGTTTGATGGCGACTGTGCTTTCAGGTGCAGCAATAATGGATGGAGCATTGCTTATAATCTCAGCTGATGAGAAGTGCCCACAGCCACAAACAAAGGAGCATCTCATTGCGCTGCAAATTGCAAATGTTAAAAATGTTGTTGTTGCTCAGACAAAAATAGACCTAGTAAGTAAAGAGAGAGCAAAAGAAAGTTATAACGAAATCAAAAATTTCCTGAAGGGCTCATTTGCAGAGAATGCCCCAATAATTCCTGTGTCTGCACATCATGGAATAAATCTAGAAGCCCTTATTTATGCAATTCAAAAGTATATTCCTACACCCAAATTTGATGGCACAAAGCCGGCTAGAATGTATGTGGCACGCTCATTTGATGTGAATATGCCTGGCACACCACCCGACAAACTAGTAGGTGGTGTAGTAGGAGGTACAATTCTGCAGGGAAAACTTTCTATTGGAGATGAAGTTGAGATTGCACCAGGTAACCTCGAAATCGTTGGAAACCAAAAGGTTTACAACAACATTGTATCTAAAGTGTGTTCTCTCTACGCTGGAGACCTTCCGCTAAACGAAGCAAAGCCTGGAGGGTTGATAGCAGTAGGGACAATGCTTGACCCTGCTTTGACGCGTTCTGATTCGCTTTCTGGCAAAGTACTTGGAAAACCAGGCACACTCCCAGAGATGAAGCAGAAGTTGCTCATGGAAGTACATCTGCTTGAACGAGTTGTAGGCACGGCCTCAGAACTTAAGGTTGAGAAGTTGAAGACCTCTGAAACGCTTATGCTGAACATTGGCACTGCGAAAACTAGCGCACTGATTACAAGCACGAGAGAGGATATCGTAGAAGCAAATCTGAAAGTGCCTGTGTGTTGTGAAGCAGGTGATCGAGTGGCTGTGAGCAGGAAAGTGGGCACCACCTGGCGCTTGATTGGTTATGGAATCATTAAGTGAGGCATCATGAAATACGATGCAGTGGTTGTAGGTGCGGGTCCTGCAGGAATTTTCGCTGCAAGGGAGATTCTAAAGGAGGGAAAGCAAGTGCTTGTGATTGATGAAGGTATGGAAGTGGAAAATAGAGCATGCCCAATGGAACTTGGATCTGAATGTCTGAGGTGCACTCCATGTAATATAATGGCTGGCGTTGGTGGTGCTGGCACATTTTCTGACGGAATTTTAAACCTCAGGCCAGATATTGGTGGTGATATTACTGCCCTTTGTGGAAATGAAGAGAAGGCATGGGCACTCGTAAAAGAGGTGGATGAGTTCTTTGCTAAGCATGCGCCTAACTCTACACTTTATCATCCAGATGAAGAAAATGCTGATTCGTTAGCAAGAAGGGCCGCTGCAGTGGGAGCAAGATTTATCCCTATACCACAGAGACATATTGGGAGTGATCACGCACCATCTGTAATTGCTGGGATGTGTGAGGAGTTACTTGCTCAGGGGCTCAAAATTCTCACAAGAACAAGGGTTGAGGACATTTTGGTTGATAACGAAAGATGCAATGGTGTGATTTTAGGTGATGGAAAAGTAGTTGAGGCAAACGCAGTTGTAATTGCACCAGGCCGTGTTGGTATGGGCTGGATGCAAGAACTTATCGAGAGGCATAAGATAAAGGCGAGACACGGACCAATTGACATTGGTGTGCGCGTGGAGGTACCTGCAATTGTGATGGAACCAGTGATAAAAATCAACAGAGACCCGAAATTTCACATATTCACAAACAGATATGACGATTTTGTGCGGACATTCTGCACTAACCACAGAGGATTTGTGGTAAAGGAAAATTATGGAGAATTCATCGGTGTTAATGGGCATTCAATGAAAACAAGAAATTCTGAGAACACAAATTTTGCATTTTTGGTTAGAGTTGAGTTGACAGAACCTCTAGAGAACACTACTGCCTATGGTCGTTCAATCGCTGAACTTGCAACCACAATTGGCGGTGGAAAACCAATTGTGCAGCGATTGGGTGACTTGATGGCTGGAAGACGCTCTACATTCCCAAGATTAGCGAAAAATCCTCTGAAAGGTACACTATCTGATGTAACACCAGGGGATATTTCAATGGCTTTGCCCTCAAGAATAGTCCAGAACATCCTTGAAGGACTTGAGAAGTTAAACCAGATTATACCAGGTGTGGCTACAGATTCTACGCTTCTCTATGCACCTGAAATTAAGTTTTATGCTATGATTTTAGATGTGAATGAAAATCTAGAAACCTCAATTACAAATCTATTCGCCTGCGGAGATGGCGTAGGGCTCTCAAGAGGAATAGTAGGTGCTGCCGCTACTGGCATAATTGCAGGCAGAGGAGTGGCAGGGAGGATATAATGCTCCATGTGCTTCTTGCCGATGCAGAGCTTGAGCTTGTGCCTGAATCTATTGCGTCCCATCCGTCAGTGGTTGTAAATGCGAAGAAGAGAGGTAAAAAAACCACGAGAGTTTTACTGGACACGAATTTACATCACACTGCGATGAAAGAGATAGAAATGGGAGATAGGAGAGGAAGGCCAGATATTGTGCATTTCTTCCTGCTTTTAGCCCTTGATTCAATTCTAAATATGAGGGGCGAATTGAGGGTTTATGTACACACAAGAAACAATGAGTTAATTTTAGTTGATCCTCTCACTCGTCTCCCCAAAAACTATCCAAGGTTTGTAGGGCTCATGGAATCACTTTTTAACAATGGAGTTGTACCAAGCAAAGAAATGCCACTCCTAAAATTGATGTCTGAGTATTCCTTCGAAAAATGTCTTAACTACATCCCACATGATAGAACTATTGTGTTTTCACCAACAGGAAAGCCTGTATCTTTGGATAAATACTTTACAGAGTTTAAGCAAAATAACTTACTTTGCGTTATTGGTGGCTTTCCAGAAGGTGATTTTCTGAGCAATGTGTATGCCAATGCAGATGATGTTGTTTCAATCTCAGACCATACTCTTACGGTTTGGACCGTACTTTCTGAAATCTTGGTAAATTATGAGAATGCAACAAGAAGGTGAGAGAGTTGCCACCAAAAAATTCACATGATGTTCCGGCAATTGAAGTAAAAAATCTAACAAAGAAGTATAAGGAGGTAGTGGCTGTCCATGGCTTGAACATGAAAGTGAAAAAAGGTGAGATTTATGGCTTTCTAGGGCCTAATGGTGCTGGAAAGACAACCACTTTGAAAATAATCATGGGGCTTGCCAAACCAACTGCAGGAGAAGTGTTCGTTGAGGGAAAGAAATTGGACGCAGAGACAAGAAGAAACATCGGATTTCTGCCAGAGAAAGTTTCATTTTATGACAATCTCAATGCTATCCAGACCCTTGAGTTCTTCGCTGAACTAAAAAATGTGGACAAAAAAGAGATCAAACAAATCTTGAAGGAAATAGGGCTTCAGGAAGCAGCGAAAAGGAGAGTTGGGAGCTTCTCAAAGGGGATGATCCAGCTTGTAGGGATTGCTCAGACAATGCTTGGGAATCCTTCACTCTATGTCTTAGACGAGCCGATGAGCGGTCTTGATGCAAGATGGCGAAAATATTTCAAGGATAAGCTCAAAACTCTTAATAAGGCTGGAGCTACAATAATTTTCTCATCGCACATTCTCGCAGAAGTCGAGGACATCTGTGATAGAGTGGGTATCATTCACAGGGGAAAACTGGTTTTTGAGGGCACAGTACTAGAATTGCATAAAGAACTCAATTTGAAGCCAAAGCTTGAGATTCGGATTGAGGGGCTGAGAGGTAATATTCCAGATGAACTAAAAGGAATGGAAGGAGTAGAGGCAACCGCAAGTGATGAATGGCTTACCGTGCTCTGTGATTATTCCTCCAGGGCTACGGTTATGAAGACACTTGAAGAAAAAGGGCTAAGGATTCTAGATTTCAGGACAAGTGAGCCTTCTTTGGAAGAGAGCTTCGATTTATTGCTAGCGAGAGCGGAGGGAAAAAATGAATCTGCAGAAAATTTATGTGGTTGCGAAGAAAGAATTTGTGGACAATTTCCGTAACAAGTGGATTATCGCAATGATCCTGATTTTCGTTGTGCTAACCATGGTTGCCTCAGTATTTGGCGGTAAGGGTTCTATTGGTGGAATAGAGGAGACGGTAACTGTGCTTCTGGGCATTGCAGTAATCCTTGTGCCAATAATTTCAATAATGCTCGGCTATGCGACGATTTCAGGAGAAGTGGAGAATGGATCGCTTCCGCTTCTCCTCTCTTATCCAATAACCAGAACAGAGGTTTTGTTGGGGAAGTTTGCAGGTCTGAGTATGGTAATTGTCGTTGCAACTGTTGCTGGTTTTGGCATTGCAGGTGTTTTAATTGTTGCTGCAGCGGGTGCAACCAAAATTGGGAGTTACCTTCTTTTCATTCTGCTGACAATAATGCTTGGCTTAGTTTATCTTAGCTTAGCTGTCTTCTTTTCGACGCTATGCAGCAGGCGAAGTACTTCGCTTGGCTTAGGCATTCTCATTTTTTTCTGGTCCTCAATCTACGGCACTGTAGTTTTTGGCGTATTCCTTGCTACAGGTGGAGATTTCATGGCTTTAGCCACGGGCCAAGGCGAGGTTCCTGCATGGATGTGGTACAGCATGTTTTTGAGTCCTGCTGATTTGACACAGACAGGAGTGCTGCGCGCATTTGATGTAAAAAAGGCATTTGGCCATGCCCTGGAACCGCCGGCATACATGTCACTGCCTGCAGTTCTGCTTGCCCAGATTATATGGACTGTTCTACCACTAGTTATTGGCATATGGCAATTTAATAAAAGAGATGTGTAAGATTGGTTAGAGTGTGTAATCTTAAAACTGATCACATACCAATATACTTTGCATAAACACTTTTCGCAACCTCAATTGAGTCCGTACCATTTATAATAGCACCACCATCTGGGAACAGTGTGATTGCCCAGCCCTCCACCTTTACCTTGAGAATTCTGCCAACCTGCTTCACCTCCCCCACCTTCTCCAGCTTCTCCTTCATCTCTCTCATGTTCATTCTCTTTTTCTGCCCTGGTAGAAAATACACGGAACTGGAGCCACAGAGCCGCACGATCTGTTCGGACTTGTTATCCAGAAACTCAAACTCATGCTTTTTGCATGTTTTACATTCAGGATTCTGGCTCACCTCAATTTCCTGAATTTCAAAATTCCAGAGGTCAACAAACGCAAGAGTTTTCCTTTGTTCTTTATCAAGCACAATCTTCATGGCTTCAGTTACCTGGATACAACCAAATAACACAGGCACAGTGTTTAAAATTCCTGCAGTTTCGCAGGTTGGTAAAGGTGTCCTGGGCATTGCTGGAAAAATGCAGCGGAAGCAGGGACCACCTGGAACCACATTGTAGGTCATACCAGATGTTCCAAGCACTCCTGCATAAATCCAAGGGATGCTGTGCTTGACACAGATGTCGTTGAGCAAAAATCGAGTGGCGAGATTATCCGTGCAATCCATGACTACATCCATCCCCTCAAGTAAACTCTCTCCATTGCTGGAATTGAAATCGCCGACAACTCCCTCTACTTTGATTTCACTGTTAATTCTCATGAGATGTTTGGCAAGCACCTCTGCCTTTGCCTTGCCTACATCCTTCTCAGTGTAGAGAATCTGACGCTGGAGATTTGTGGTCTCAACCAAATCCCTGTCTATGATTCTTATTTTTCCAAAACCTGCTCTTGCCAGCAGATTCGCACACGCATTGCCAAGCGCACCTGCACCAACAACTGCAACGGATACCTTGCTAAGCTTCTCCTGCCCTTCCTTTCCAATCTCCCTAAGAATTATGTGCCTTGCATATCTTTCATTTTGGTTCATGCATTCTTCGTGATGTTCAGCACTGTGATAGTAAATATCAGCGTGTTCCCTCTAACCTGTTCGTTGTAGTCAATTGTGAAGGTGCCTTTTTCAGGGTTAAGTCCGATGAGGTAGAAATCCCTGTATTGGAAGTCCTTTGCATGAATTCTGTTTACCTGCGAGGGCTTTATCAGATGCTGGATTTTTATTTCTCCATTGCCATTGTTTGCTGTACTGTCTATGCTCAACACCTTAATCTCCCAGCCAAATGGACTAACGATTTCGCCTACATTTGGCGTGAAGTGGAACACTACTTTGTTTTCATAGGCAGCAAACACCGTCACATTCCAGCCCCACTTCGGGTCTTTTATAACGAGACCATCCATTGGCGATTTACCGTAGTAGTCAGTAAACTTTGACTCATTCCATTCATATCTCACGGGAATGGTTTCAATCAATGGCTTTTCAACCACGAGTGATGCATCCTTGAACCCGTAGCCCTTTTCAGGGGGAATAATTGCAGTCCTTGTGTCTCCTACCTTCATTCCAATTAATGCCTCCCTGAATCCCTCAATCACGGTAATGTATTCTCCTTCTGTGGAAGTGCCTACTTTCACTTTTAGAGGCACATACGCACTTGGCTCTCGCATGTTGAAGGCAGGGGATTTGGGATAACTCACATTGTCTATTGCCACAGAGTACATGGAGGTGTCGAAAACGCTCAAATCCACAAACCTGCCTATGTAATCCACCGCTACTTTGTCTTCTGGCTCCACATAAACTTCTTTCTTTTCCTCAGTTTTCTGTTGCGTGGTGTACCAGTAGTAGCCACCTGCGGCTGCAGCAACCAACAGTACAACCGCAATTACAGCATACCATTTTGTTTGCATGGACGCACCAAGCGTGCCATAGTGCTGAAAGATATAAATTTAACGCAAAGCCATCCGTAGATTTTAAGTACCTCTCCCCCAATATCCCCTTGAATGCATCAAAATGTACTGATGGCTGGAAGTTTGCTCCTCATGCTATCTGTAGTAGTGTTCACACCTTTCTTTTTTACACCAGAACCACCAGTAATCTTCTACGAAAATCCTTCCATGGTGATTGATTATCTGAACACCTCAAAAGAGTTTCGGGTGTATGTTTACAGCATTGCAACAAATGTCCGCTTTAAGTCAATCTATATGAACCTGACAAACCTCACCACAAATGAGACCGTAGAAACTGTGTTCAACAACACCTGTGCGGGCCTTGTCAACACTACCTGGCTCGCTTTCAAACTAAATGTTACAGTAATGCTGGATGCTAATGCAATTTATGATGGAGAAATTATAATTCGTCTTGCATTTAAAGAGACCATTGACACCATAACCATAGAGCGAACGAGAGATGGCACAAGTCAGGAAATGCGTTCAGAAGAATTTCCTTTTCCTCTGGCAATGGAGAGACGGTGGTAAAAATGAAAATCAACAGATTGACATTGATATGGCTCGGCCTGATGATATTTCTGATTATACTTGAGATAGGGCAACTTGCAGGCATCGTGCGGCTTGATCGTATAATAAACAATCCATGGGGCTTTGTCTTCGGCATCACAATGATTGCAATTCTTGCAGTGGTTGGTGCACTTTTTGTGGGTGTTTTCATAGCATACAGAGTGTTCACATCTAGAGGGTTCACACCTTATGAGGAGGAGATTTTAAAGGTGGCTGATGAAGTCCATAAAATTTCAGCTAGAACTGAAAAAATTGAGAAGGAACTCCAGGAACTCAAGGAGGGCTTGAAAAAATGAAAATTTATGTGATAGACAATGGAGGTCAGTGGACCCACAGAGAATGGAGGGTGCTGAAATACATTGGTGCAGACACCAAAATTGTACCAAACACTACAGAGACAGAGAAGATTGCAGATGCAGATGGTCTAGTGCTCTCTGGTGGTGCACCGAGAATTGGAAGTGAGATGCAGAAGCTTGGAAATGTGGGAGATTATCTCCAGAAACTGTCAATTCCAATTCTGGGAATTTGTGTGGGACACCAGTACATCGCAATTCACTTTGGTGGAAGTGCAGGGCCAGCGAAAGTGCCTGCCTACGGAAAGGTTGAAGTCACAGTTGATAAACACTCAGAACTTTTTGATGGCATTCCTGAGAAATTTATCGCCTGGGAGTCGCACAATGATGAGGTGCAAGTGGTACCCGAAGTCCTGGAGATTGTCGCCCACTCTGAGAATTGCAAGGTAGAGGCGATGAAACACAGGGAGAGACCCATATTCGGCGTCCAGTTTCACCCTGAGGTTGAGCACACACAGTACGGCGAGCAAATTTTCAGAAATTTTATGAAGGTGTGCAAGCGGTAATTCACCTATTTCTTCTTCTCTCTCCTCCCTGCAATCCAATTCGCAATCTCCCCAAAGTCCTCTGGAGAAAGTTCTTCTGGTCTTTTGTTATAGTAGTTTTTTGCTCTTAAAAATTCAATCAGCACCTCATCTTCATTTTTCCAGTGCTTGGCAAGAATTGTGCCAATTTTTTTTCTTCGGTGCTGGAAAGCCACATCCACAAGGCGTGCGAAAATTTCAGTGTTTGCAATCTTGAATGGTGGCTTGTTTCTCGGAGTCAACTGAACAATGGCTGACTCTACCTTCGGTACAGGGTAAAATGCACCTCTGGGCACAATTTCCAGAATTTCGCAATCCGCCTTACAGTAAACATTAACGGATAGTCGCCCGTAACTTGGCTCACCAGCCACAGCACACATCCGCTCCGCAAATTCTCGCTGATACATTAACACGCCCCTTTGGAATTTGTACTCGAGAATCTTGAATGTGATTTCTGAAGAAATTCTGTAGGGGAGATTTGAAACAATTTTCGTAAATGCTGGCAACTCAACCTTCAATGCATCTCCCTCTATCACTTTCAGGTTACCGTAATTTTTTTCTAAGGGTTTAAGATAGGCGGTCACAAGCGATTGGTCTTTTTCCACTGCAATAACTTCTGCACCTGTTTCGCAGATTGCCTGGGTGAGCAAACCAGTACCTGCACCTATCTCTAATACGATGTCCTTTTTATTCAGGTCTGCATACCCAACTATTCTCTCCAGCACCCTTTTATCCTTCAAAAAATGCTGGGACAATGCCTTCTTTGCTCTGACCCTACCTTCCATAGAATCTCCGAATTGTATTCACAACTGTCTGCACCTCTGCATCTGAGAGCAGTGGGAAGATGGGGAGCGAGAGGCATGTGTTTTTCACTTTTTCTGCATTCTGGCATTTTTTTCGGTATTTGCTGAGGTGTGGGTATTCATAAAGTAGCTTTGGGTAGTAAATTCCAGTGCCAATTTCAGCTTTCGTGAGATACTCCCGCAGTTCATCCCTTCTCTCTGTCTGAATTGTGTATTGATGGTAAACATGGCCATATCCATCTGGCACGAAAGGTGGTTTTACAACATCAGCTAGATTTTCATCGTACATCTTTGCAATCTCCTTCCGCCTTCTGTTAAACTCTGTTAGTTTTTTCAGCTGGCATAGCCCTATGGCCGCACCAATGTCAGTCATCCTGTAATTGTAACCAAGCATTGAATACTCATACCTTGCAATCTGACCCTGATTTCTGAGAATTCTTGCCTTTTCAGCCATCTCATCATTGTTTGTGGTTATCATTCCTCCCTCACCAGTAGTCATGTTTTTTGTGGGATAGAAACTAAAAGCACCTATGTGTCCAATTCCTCCCACAAATTTTCCATTCACAGTAGCTCCATGGGCCTGACAGGCATCTTCAACCACAAGAAGGTTGTGTTCTGATGCAATTTTCATTATTTCATCCATGTTAGCTGGAAGTCCATATAGATGCACAGGCAGTATCGCCCTTGTTTTCTTTGTGATGAGGTTCCTTATTGAGGCAGGTGAGATGTTAAAAGTATCAAGTTCAATGTCTGCATAAACTGGCTTTGCCCCCATCATGCAGATTGCGTTTGTAGTAGCCACAAATGTAAACGGTGTGGTGATAACTTCCTCACCTTTCTTTATTCCTGCACTCATAAGTGCAATTTCCAGGGCACAGGTGCCATTTGCAACAGCAATCGCATGCTTTACTCCCATGTATCTTGCAAATTCCTCCTCCAGTTGTTTAACGAGTTTACCCTGTGCAAGATTCCCGCTCAACAAAACTTCCCTCACTGCGTTGATTTCTTCCTCGCCAATTGCTGGCTTTGCCTGTGGTATCATACAATCACCAATGTCCCCAAACTGTCGGTATAGATATAGATTTCTCAAATGTGTACATATAGCAAAATCCTGTCATTCTTATTTTATTTAGTGATTGCTAACCTTAAAAGTTTATATATCAGAACTTATTTTACTGTATTCGGTGAGACATTGGAATTGAAAAGTAAAACTACAAAAAGTATAGGATTGAGGAATGGCAGAGACAACACCCGTGGTTTTACAAACGGGTTGACAAATGGATTCACCAACGGAAACGGATATAGGGCTGGAAGAAAATTGAAGGAAAAACCAAATCATGGCAAAGTTCTGGCTGTTTTTGTGCTTGCAATGCTTGTGCTAAGTGTTGTTGCGTTTCTCACATGGCAAAGCAGCAATGCTGGTGCCATCAAAATAGATGGCAGTTTTGAGGACTGGCAAGGCGTTGAAAAGACCACGAAGGCAAGAGATGTGAGCGTGCCAGAGAACATTGACATTGCTGAGTATGCAACTGCAGAAACGGGCAAGAATGTGGCGTTTTATGCGAAGGTGTATGGTAATCTGCTCGCTGGCGATGGCAGATACATTGTTGAAGCCCCCTCGGATAATCCAGTGTATGTGGCAAACCATAGGGAAACGGCAATACCAAACGCAAATGGCAGGGATGTGGCCTATGTGTTTGTGGACACGGACAATAACGCAGCAACTGGCTTCAAACCCTCTCCGAATTTCGCAGTGGGTGCAGAGAAGGCCATAGAAATTCTGGGCAAGAATGGAAAAATTGAGGCAAGCCGTGTTTTGAGTTTTGCTGGTGTGGTGCAGCAGGAGTGGACATGGGTGATTGGAGAAAGTGTGGCTGCAGCAACAAATGGAAAGCAGGTGGAGACATTGGCGGGCAAGAGCTTGCTTGGCATCGGCGAGGACTACGCAGTTTACTTCTACATGATTGACTGGCAGAATATGGAGTGCAAACTGGACAATGCGTTGCGGTGCGAGAATGCCAAATTCTCAATATTCAGTTTGTATCTGAGTGGTGTGGGACAACTGCGGGCTACAAGTGCTGGAACGGAAGCAAAAGGCACACCACATGCACCGATTTACATAAACGGCAACGCAGATTTTGCAAATCAGGCGCAGCAAAATGGTTGGCCTGGCGATGGAACAACAAGAAACCCCTACGTTATCGAAAACTACGATATAAATGGATATGGAGGCTCGTACTGTATATGGGTGTCAAATACAGATGTATATTTCGTAATTCAATATTGCTACCTGACAAATGCTACTCTGAACATTACAGACCCGTATGGTGCAGGAATTGCAATTTCAAATGTTACAAATGGAAGAATCCAAAATAACATTTGCACAAATTGCAGATATGGGATATACGCATATTCTGGCTCTTTCTCTAATATCATCAGTGGCAATACACTTTGGAACAACGCTTATTATGGTGTGAGTGTAGAGAATTCCTTTCAGATCACTGTTGAAGATAATGTTGTAATGAGTACAACGTACGGGATAGCTCTAATGTATGCACAATACACTCAGGTAATAGATAACAATGTAACAGGAACTACCACAGGAGTTTACTCAAGCGAAAGCGTATACAACACTATAACACTAAACAAATTATCTGAGAATTCATATGGGATATATTTCTCATTTTCTGCCAATAATTCAATATCTCAAAATACGATTACAGCCAATTCATTTGCAAATATCTATCTCACGTCGTCAAACAGTAACACAATAACCAATAACATAATCTTACAAGGAGGTTCATATGGAATTTATATGTCCTCATCTATGAATAATCAAATGACTAACAACAACATATCTCAGAATAACTATGGCACTTTTCTAAAAACAAACAGTAAGAATAATCTGATAAGTTATAATCGAATTTGTAATAATACAAACTATGGCGTGTATCTAACAGACAGCGGTACGACAGGTAACACGATCCATCACAACCACTTTATTGGAAATCGAGGAGCAAGTCGAGGAGTTAGTGGAAGTTGTCAGGCATATGACGCCGTTACTGGCAATAAATGGAACCTATCTCTAGAGGGAAACTATTGGAGTAACTGGGATAGAAGGAACTGGGGCACATCTGCTGCGTACCCAATAGATGGATCTGGTGGGGCTGCTGATTTTTATCCAATTAGCAACAGAAAGATAAGAGATGCAATAAGAATTGAAAGTGATACGGATTTCACCCTTGCTAACGGTGTTATCTCAGGGGATGGAACAAGTAGTAGGCCATTTGTAATTTCTGGCTGGGAAATTGATGCTGCAGGTGGAGAATACTGTGTTTATGTGGCAAATACAACATCATACTGGGTTTTAGTTGATTCTTTGCTTTACAATGCTACTACGACAGAAGGGGCAGCAATAATTCTGTATAACACAGCAAACGGGAATATTTCTAGTAGTTACATTCAGAGCAGTTATACGGGTATGCTTATGGACAGTACCTCTGCATATAAAATCTATAACAATAACATATCAGAAAATGCACGATTTGGAATTAAACTTATCAATAATTCTCAACAGAACGAAATAACCTACAACAATTTTGCAAACAATACTGACTATGCCATAAACATCACTTTTGGCTCTATTGACAATGTGATATCCTGTAATAACTTCTGGAACAACAAACAGACTAAAGGAGTCTCTGGAACTCCACAGATGTACGATGAAAATCCACCCACAAACGGAAACACAATCGTTGATAACTTCTGGAGCAACTGGGACGACTCTACACCAGGATATCCAATAGATGGTGGTGCAGGAGTGGAAGATGCGTCTCCGGAGGCAGCACCTGTGCCTGAAAGTACCCTCGTATGGGCGATGCTTACAGGGATGTTAAGTTTCTATGCGCTACGACTGGGCAAGGAGAGGAAAGAGAAGAAAAAACACTGAACATTTTTCGCTTTTTAATTTCTTATCTTTTTTTGGATGTCAAACTTGATATTGGGTATGTACTCTCTGTAGGTTTTGTTTCGATATCAATTTCATTGGATATCTCCACAACGCAGATGAGAAAGTTTTTAAGCACTCTGTATTATCCTGTTCCTGTATATGCGTAAGATTCTTGAGGAGCTGAAAAACGGAAAAATTTCCATAGAGGATGCGGAAAAATTGCTCACCCAGAAAGTCCTGTCTATTGGAGAGTATGTAAATTATGATTTGTTCAGGAAGGAACGCACAGGCATTCCAGAAGTGATTCTTGGAGATACCAAAGATGAGGAAATACTTGCAGAAATTGTCAAAAAGAATGTGGAAGTTCTAGGTTATGCAATTGTGTCTAGATGCTCTTCGAAGTTTGCCGAGAGGTTGGGAAAAGAAATAGGTGGGGCGTATTATGAGAAGGGTAGGGTGTTTTATGCTGGTAAATTTAAACCCGAAATTGAGATTGAAGGTACAGTTGGAATAATCACTGGTGGTACTGGCGACCTAAGAGTAGCAGAGGAAGCAAAAGCAATCCTTGAGGTTCTGGGTTGTAAAACAAAAATGGCCTATGATGTGGGTGTCGCTGGGCCACACAGAATCATTAAAGTACTAGAAAAAATGAGAGATGTGGATTGTTACATTGTGGTAGCTGGTAGAGAAGGCACATTGCCAACGCTTGTGGCTGCCCTTGTAAACAAGATTGTGATCGGAGTTCCTGTGTCTATTGGTTATGGGCATGCAGGCAGTGGGGAGGCAGCCCTTTCCACAATGCTTCAGTCCTGCACCCCAGTTTGTGTAGTGAACATTGATGCTGGATTTACAGCTGCAGTTATCTCATACCTTATTGTTAAACAGATCAGCGAGGCGAGGAAATGTCGGAAGAGTTCATGAGCGAGGAAGAAAAACGCAAAGCTGCTGTCAGAAAGGAAATGTATGCTGCAGAGAAAAAATACCAGGCATTGATAGAGAAAAGAGATGCATTAAATGCAGAGGCAGAGAGGGTTAAATCTGAAAGGGACGCGCTGAACCAGAAGAAGAAAGAGCTGATGCTGCAGATTGAAAATCTGAAGAAAGAAAAACGCGAAGTGGCTGATAAATTATCTTTACATAGAAAAAAACGGGATGAACTGAACGCAAAAGCGAAGGCGCTTGTGACAATGAAAAGAGAGAAACGGGACAGAATAAGGCCAACACTTGGAGAAGAAGTAAAAACTCTTGAGGAAGAGCTTGCTGCCCTTGATAAGAAGCAGCAAACCACACAACTTACGCTTGAGGAAGAGAGAGAGGTAATTGCACAGATTAAGGCAAAGACAGCTGAACTTGCGAAGTTGAAGGCATTACTAAGTGAGCAAGATGGCCTGATTAAGGATGTGAAGACACTTGATGAAACAATAAAAAACCTGTTTGATGAGGCAAACAAAGAACATACTGAGGTCGTAACTTTGAGTGCTCAGGTGAAGGAATACAATGAAAGAATAAAGAGCATTGTGGATGAGGTTTCGCATGTAATTGCAGAGGCAAACAAAAAACATGAAGAATTCATGGACTTGAAAAGTAAAGCCACAGAATGTCACTTAAAGGCGAAGGAGATGAGGGAGAAGATAATAACGACGAGAAAGGAGTTAAGAATGGAAGAAAAAGAAGCAGAGAAAGTGATTGAGGAGCATAACCAACAGGTGAAGAAGCTTTTAATGGACGAGAAGGTTTATGATGAGTTCGCTGACAAGAGTGTTGAGGAACTGCTGAAGAAAGGTAAAATAAATATGGGGCCCTCGTGAGGGATTTCTGTGAAGGCAGTGATACTAGCAGGTGGTGAGGGAACAAGATTAAGACCTTTGACAGAAAAACGCCCGAAGCCGTTGATGCCAGTGGCTGGAAAATGGTGCGTAGATTATGTGCTTAATTCCCTAGTGAGTGCTGGTTTTAAAGAAATTATAATTACTACTGGCTATCTCTCCGATAAACTTATAAAAACAATTGGCTCCGGAGCAAAGCACAATGCAAGCATTCTCTATTCTTTTGAAGATGTACCCGCAGGTACTGCTGGAGCTGTGAAAAAAGTACTACCCTATCTTGAAGAGAATGTAATCGTGGCTAGTGGGGATGTACTAGCTGATGTAAATTTATCAGAGATCTATGCCTACCATGCTGAGAAAAAAGCAGATGTAACGATGGCATTGACAAGAGTAGAGAATCCCTCTGAATTTGGAATCGTGGGACTCAACGAAGAAGGCAGAATTATTCGCTTTCTCGAGAAGCCAAAGCCAGAGCAGGTATTTTCCAATCTAATAAATGCTGGGATTTATGTGCTGAAAAAGGACGTGCTCAAATATGTGCCAGACGACAAACCATTTGATTTTTCAAAAAATTTGTTTCCAATACTGTTAGAAAAGGGTTACAGGATGTATGGGAAGGTTATTTCGGGAACCTGGCTAGATGTTGGAAGACCATTGGACTTGCTTAAAGCTAATTTAATTATGACAGAAAAGAAGTTTGGGGGCCAATTTATTTCTGAGAATGCGTTCCTCGGGGAGAATGTGTACCTGCAAAATCCAGTTTATATTGATACTGGTACTAAGATTATGAGTGGATGCAGAGTGGAGAATGCCTGTGTTTATGATGGTGTCAATGTTGAGGAGAACTGCACCCTCGAAGGGGCTTTGATTTTACATGGTGTACGCATAGGCAAAGGCAGCAAGATTAAAAACTCAATTCTTTCAGATAAATGCGTGGTTGAAGAAAACGCCGTTGTGGAGGATTCAATAATCGGTGAGAATGTGATAATAAAGAAGAACTCGGTGTTGAAGGGCGCAATGATTGCTGGGATATATTAAAGAGCTTATTTTCCGATGCTAATTTCGCAGGAAAAAACTTTTTCTAATCCATTCTGTTTGCATGGCTGATGGCAGTGTTTGTAGGACGAGAAAAAGAAATGGAAACATTAACCACAGCATTAAATGATGCAGGTTTTGGTAGAGGGAAGTTTTTTCTAATTACTGGAGAAACAGGCATTGGTAAGACCCACTTGCTCCAAGAATTTGCAACCCTTTCCATCCAGCATGGTGCACTTGTATTGCAAGCTAGATGTAATCTTGGCGATGCTCCATATTCTCCAGTAGAACATGCGCTTCAGAAATCTACCCAAACTTCTCTGGAACCACTCCCAATCGGCCTTAGTTTTTCCCATAGCGAAGAAAAAGCGGCAGAATCCTTAGCTAGGGCTAAGACAATGGTTCTGGAGAGGTTTTTACGAAGATTTGAGGAAATTGCAGCAGGCCAAACTTGTGTTTTCATGGTAGATGATATACAGTGGGCGGATACAGGTACTCTCAACTTTCTTCATTATCTCTCCAGAAATCTGGCAAAGTTAAGAATGGTTGTGGTATGTGCCTATGGAAGTGAATATACTACAGTTGAGAACAATTTTACTCAGTTTCTGCGAAATCTGAATATTGAGAGGAACATTAGAACAATTACTCTCGAGAAACTCACTTCTTCCCAGACAGCTAAAATTGTATGCGAACTTCTGGCTACATGGAAGATTCATAAAAAGGTCCTAGACACAATTTATAAAAAAACAGGTGGTAATCCTTTTTTCGTTGAGGAGGTGTAGACTTCTAAAACAAGCATCACAAACTGAACTTGAAAATCCAAAGTATGCAGAGAATTTGCCAGGACCAGAAGGGGTCAAAAATCTTATAAACTATAGGTTAAAGAATCTAAGCGACCGAGAGATAAAAGTACTGAGAAGTTGTGCAGTACTAGGCAACACCTTTGAATATGCTGTTTTGACCAAAGTAGTAAGGATGGAAGAAGAGGAACTTCTAGATGTCTTAGAGACACTTATAAATACAGGTTATCTCAAAGAGGAAACAGAGGAATCCTATTCATTTACACAGAATCTACTGAGAGAGACAGTTTACTCTGAGATTATTCTCCCCAGAAGGAAAGAAATTCATAAGATGGCTGGAGATGCACTAGTAGAACTGCATAGAGAAAATGAAAGATTTGCAGGAGTTATCGGAGAGCATTATTTACTTGCAGGGGAATATGAAAAAGCAGCGCCATTCTTGCTTCTTGCGGCTGAAAATGCCCTCAGAAATTATGTGATTGAGGATGCGATGTTTTTTGCTAATGAACTGGCTAACATCATGGAAAAACTTCCAGATGGAGAAGACAGACAAAAAATCACAAAAGGACTTTACCTCGTGATGGGCCACTGTAAATACATTACTTCCGATTTTAGGGAGGCAATTGTAGCATACGAGAAGGTACTTGAGAACGAGAATGATACGATAAGAAACACGGAGATTTGTGTAATGCTAGCGTATTCCTACCTTTCTATTGGCGAATTCAAAAAAGCGTTTGAGCTTTTGACATCTCTACTGAAACAGATCCCTGAGGAAAATTATGTACACCGTGCTGAATTGCTTGGTGCAATTGGTCATTGTTTTGAAAAAACAGGAGAATTTGGAAAAGCGCTTGCCTATTATCTTCAGGCTCTCGAATGTGCGAAGCACACACAGGATGAAATTGCAATTGCGACTGCATACCATAGGGCTGGCACTGGTATGTGGTTTGCTGGCGAACTAGACAAAGCCCTGGAATACTTTGGAAAAGCCCTTGAAATCAGAAAAAAACATAATCTCAAAAAGGACATTGCTGGAACTTACAATAATATGGGGATTGTGTATCTTTATCTTGGGGACTGGGAAAAGGCAGTTGAATGCTACACAACTGCAAAAAAAATTTGGGAGGGAATTGGTGATTTATCTGGTGTGTCAACTGCCTACAATAACCTAGCAGGTGTATGGTCTAATATGGGAGAGCATGAAAAGGCAATAGAATATGCTAAGAATGACCTTGAAATTTCTAGGAGAACTGGGAATAAGTACTATGAAATCTATGCCCTCACTGGGTTGGGAAATGAGTACAATGAAATAGGACAGGAAGAAAAAGCAATGGAATGCTACTTGACTGCAATAGAACTTTGTAAAGAGACCGGTGAAAAGAGGATGTATTCATCTGTGCTTGCCAGAATTGGTGTTATTCATGCAGAAAAAGGAGATTTCGAGAATGCGTACCGTTACATTGAAGAGGCTATGAAAGTTGTTGAAGAGACGGATTTCTGGGACGAGAAAGCAGAGGTCATCTCTGCTAGAGCTGAAATTCTTGGGTTAAATGGGAAAATTGAGGAGGCAGAGGATGCGTACAATGAAGCCATTCAACTCTATCGAAGTGCAGGCGCTGAGGATTCTGCTATAGAGGTTTACTGTGACATGGCTGAAATGTTTATCAAGTTCGGAAGAAAAAATGAGGCAAAAGCAATTCTGGAAGACGCTTTGAAATTTTACAGTAACAGGAAAGCCCTAAAAACCAAAGCCGAAGAAATACAAGAAATTCTAAAAAATCTAGATTCAAACATCGAACACTAGCAAAACCAGTTTCAGTAAACGATGAAACCCTCTTTCTCATCCCCAACTACCTCTGTCTTTCCCTGCGAATGCCAGATTCCAACAAGAGCACATACTGTGGCATCCAGTAAATCACCAGCATAACTGCCTCTCAAATCCATTACCTCAATTTTTGACAGCCCTGCCTTTACCAAGGACTGGGAAAGCAAACCAATGGCTTCCCTCTTTTTTGCCTGAGATACATTCTTGTATTTCGGCACTTTTCTAAGCATTCTCCTCCAAGTGGCATGGGGATAAACTTCAATTATCTGCCTTTGCTGGCTTTGAATCGAAAGCAGAAATCCCTTCTCCTCCAGCATTTTCACAATTTCTTTGCCTCTCAAGCACCCGAACCTTTTCATAAAAAATGCCTGTTGCACTGGCAAAATTCTTGTTCCTCTCTTTCTTAACATTGCATCGCATTTTCTGAACGACGTAATTTCCTCTGGAAAAATAAGTGGGGCATCAATGCATACAATTATATTTTCAGCATTATGCCTTTCCACAAACTCTATAATTTCATAATCTTCATAACAGAGAACCCAGTCGATGAGCACAAGTTCATCAGAAACCACTGCCAGAGCACTTGGATTTTTCCTTGTCCATGCCAGGTCAATTCCTATTGCTACAGTTTCCAAAACCCTCACCACATCTCCCAGAGCTTATCTCCTACCCAGTGCACAGTTTTCACACCCTTGCCCTTTTCCCTGTTTCCGAGTTTCTCCCCATCCTCCAGAGCAATGCCGACAACAATCGCCTTCTTATGGGCTGCTTCCCTGACCCACACAACATCGCCCTCACGAATCCCGCTATCACAAGCTGCTATTCCTGGCTTCATCACATCTGCGCCATTCACTAGAAACGTTACTGCTCCACTGTCAACCTCAACAAATTTTTTTTCTGGCTTTAACTCCTGTAGAGCCCGTAAAGAAGGAAAGGCCACCCCATTTACAAAAAGCCCGACTGCTCTCTGGGCATGCAGCAGGACCTTTAACTCCCCAAACTCTGCCACATCCAGTGGAAAAGAATGGAAACTAACCTCACAGCCCAGATATGCACTAACCTCTGCACTCAGTCGTTTTGCCTCTTTCTCTCTCACTCTCTGTCTGTGCCTCAATTCAACCATGATACTCCCTTACCTTTATTTTGCTTTCCTCAAGAAGCTTCTTTGCCAGCTCATCTGGATAACCCTCCATATACACAATTTCCTTTATCTCCGCATTTATCAGAATTTTTACACAGACACTGCAGGGAAAATGCGTGGTGTAAATAATACCCTCTTTTATGCTCACTCCAAAAACCGCTGCCTGGATTACTGCATTCTGCTCTGCATGGACACCCCTACAGAGCTCATGTCTCTCGCCAGGTGGAATTTTCATTTGCTCACGAAGGCATCCAACCTCTTCACAATGCTTCAGCCCTTTGGGCGCTCCGTTGTAGCCAGTGGCTAAAATTCTTCCCTCCTTCACTACCACAGCACCCACGGCTCTGCGTTTGCATGTGCTTCGCTCTGCCACAATTTTCGCAATTTTCATGAAATATTCATCGTACCCAGGCCTCAATTTCTCCCTCCTATAATCCGCTCAATTTCCATAAGCACTGCATCAGAGTTCTTCCATGGCAAAGTACCCTGTGCAATAGTAGATTTACCGCCACCAGCAACGCCAATTCCTGAGAGTTTTTTGACAATTTCTCCACAATTCAAGGTAAGGTTCTTACTGGTTGCCAGTACGAAGTTAGCCCGCTCCCCTTTCGTAGTTAAAAATGCTATTACATTCTCCTTTTCAGTTAGCTTTCTCGCCATTTCAAGGAGCTGTTGGACATCCATGCCTTCGAAATACCCGATTAACTTCACATTTCCAATTTGTTTAGCTCCAGCATCAAGTCGCTTCAGCAACTCCTCAATCCTCTCCCGCTTTACCCGTTCAAGTTCCTTCTTAAGCTGGTTTGTCTCCTCGTAGAATTTTGTAAACACCTGAGAAAGATTTTCAGTAGTAGTTTTGAGCATTCCAGCCATGTTACCCACCATTTCTTCCATCTCCGCAAATACCTGGTAAGCTCTGAGCCCAGCAACAAACTCAATTCTTACAACTCCATCCTGGATTCTTCTGGTGCGCAAAATTTTAATCAGTCCTACTTCACCTGTGGACTCGCAATGTGCACCACCACATGCTTCAACATCAAAATCTGGGATTTCAACGATTCTAATTTCCTTCCCAGGAACAACGCCACCTTGATACAACCTGAAACCATATTTTCGCTCTGCCTGGCTTCTCTCCATGAACATTGAATTAACTTTCAGATTTGAAAGCACGACCTCGTTTGCAATTCTCTCAATTTTCCGCACTTCTTCTCTCGTAAGATTTGCATAATGGGTTATGTCAAGTCGCGACAGCTCAACGCTCTTGTGAGCACCACTTTGCCAGACATGCTTACCAAGGACTCTTCTAGCTGCGCCATTGATTATGTGGGTTGCAGTATGGTGAATTGCCAGTTGCATCCTACGCTCCCAATCAATTCTGCATTTTACCTCCATCCCAATCTTGAAACCCTCAATAGCCTTCACAAAATGAAGCACACTTTTACCAGCTTTCTGCACATTTACCACAGGCACATCATTTATCCAACCGATGTCATATTCTTGCCCACCACCTTCAGGGTAAAAATAGGTTTGGTCTAACACAACAAAATCCTTTCCAACATAGAGAATTCTTGCATTGAATTCCTGCATTTTGGGTGCATTGTAGAAGAGAACACTGGTTTCAGGTAGATGTTCTGGCAATTTCATTTCTGCCTTTTGCTCCTCAACATTTGAATGTCGTGCAGCAAGCCGTGCATAGAAGTCATCAGGAATTTCAACGGATACCTTTGCAAACTCCTTCACAAGCTCTGGGTTAAGGCCATGTGATTCATAAAGTTCTGCAAGTTCCTCAAATCCCAACTTTTTCTTTTGTTTCTCAAATTTCTCCACAACTTCTTTTCCTTTAGACACTGTTTCAGCATACCTCTTTGCCTCGATTTCCACGATTTTAAGAATTTCGTCTTCCATCTCTCGCAGTTCTGGGAAATCAGGTGCAAACTCCTTTATCTGGAGAGCCACAAGTTCTGCTAGTGGAATTTCAATAGCAAGAGTTCTCAAAGCTCTAAGGCACCTGCGAATAAGCATTCTAAGGAAATAGCCCTCCCGCATGTTTGAAGGAATCACATTATCACTTATCAGAAATGCAATGTTTCTTGTGTGGTCTGCCAATGTGTAGATGTGCTCAAAAGGTGCAACTTGCCTTTCCAGAGTTTCCACATCCATCCCCAATCTCTCAGCCACCTTTTCTCGTAGCATTCTCAAATCCCTAGCACTCTCTATATCCATTAAACCAGCAATCCTGCTGTACTCCTTCATAACATTTGGCTCAATATTCACACCTAAAA
The DNA here is from genome assembly GCA_038874435.1 of Thermoplasmata archaeon. Lineage (NCBI taxonomy): Archaea > Methanobacteriati > Thermoplasmatota > Thermoplasmata > Thermoplasmata archaeon. The sequence goes on along the minus strand of JAVZCK010000020.1, from coordinate 7,019 downwards.
CTTGAACAAGATGTTGAGGTACAAGATGGAATACTGCATCGTAAGCACTTGGCGTTGCCTGAGACATCCAGGTATAACGCTCAAGGCCATACCCAGTATCCACAACCTCCATCTCCATCTTTTTCCAGCTCTCTCCATCTTTTGCATACATCATGAACACAAGGGTCGCAAGTTCTAAGCCTGCAACACCCACTGAAAGGGAAGGCCCACGGTTTCCACCTCCTTCCCATGCTTCCTCCTTATAACTGATTTCTTCTTGATTTACGCCCAATTCCTTTGTAAGCAGATTATGACACAGCTCCACAGTTCTGTCCTTGAAATAAACAAATTTTTCTTTTGTATTAAAGGCATGATGCCCCAGCATCTCAAAGAGTGTGAAATGTCTTCCAGTTTTTCCCACATTGTCTATGTCGTTGAAGCGGACACAGGGCTGGGCAACTACAAGAGGATTTGCCGGTGGCTCAATTGTGCGATTTATCACCCATGGTTGGAAATCATAAATTGAGGCCTGGGTAAAGAAGACATCATCTCTCCATCTTGCTACAACTGGATATCTACGAATTCTCGTGTGCCCATTACGTTCAAAATAACTCTGGTATAGTTCTCGCATCTCACTCAGGTTCAATTTCTTGGTGAACGGTGATTTGTCTAGAAAGGTGTATTCAACACAAGGTGCCTCAAAACAATGGTCAGCTTCAGCTAACGACCAAAAGTATGCCCCACAAAACTTGCACTTATTTCTTTTGAAACCATGTGTGCGAAAGAACTCTAAGTTATACTCTTCAGTGTCCATGGTTTTTGCCTATACAATTAGGGTTTATTAAATTAAGTGTTTTGCGGGCTCGCCGGGATTCGAACCCGGGTCTCAGGCTTTCCTCCAAGCGAGGGGGTTTCACCCCCTTACGGTAACCCCCGAGGGTTGGCACCCTTACGGTCGGGGTATGCACCCTACGGTACCCGCATTAAGGGGATGCTTTCAGCATCCCCAAACCGACCCTTTTTTCCGTGAACGCTTTTGCGAGCGTTAGCGAACAAAAGGGTTTTTCCATGCATGCTTTTCGGGAGCGTAAACTCCTGAAAAGGATGCCTCCGAAGGCCTGAAGGATAATCCAGACTACCCCACGAGCCCTTATGACTGTGTAATCAGGTTACGGCAGCGTTCTATGAGGACATACGCCTCCAGATATTTACCCGTATTTATCATCGTTCTAGCACGTTCTAGTGCAATTAGATATCCCTGAGGAGCAGATGGGTCTGAACGCACAATTCTATCTGTTTCTTCATAAAGTGCCTTTACCTTTACCAGGTTTTCCACATCTAGCATTTTTTCGATTTCAAGGAGGCGAACACACACATCCTCCATTTTATCTTTCGAGTGGAAACCAGCAAAACTGAGAAGGGGTTCCACATTGTACTCTGACTGCACACCCAGTTTTTTGGCTAACGCAAGTTTTTGCTTCACATTTTCCATGACCTCTCTAACGCGATATTCCATTGCTTTTGTAAACCCATCATCCAGTGTCTGCGCGAGTGCACTCGCTTCAAGATAGTTATGTGCATTGAACAACTCTCCAAGCTTCCTAACCATTGCGTAAAACTCACCTGTTTCCAGGCCAAGTTTATCCCATTTTGCAAGCTCAATCTGAATTATCGCTATGAGCCGTTCTGTATCTTTTTTCAATACCTCTGCATTTTTGATATTAATCTCCTCTACCATTTTCCTGATCTCGTTCAATGTTGTGATTAGTTCATTCACTGTTGCGTCCTTAACTGCATTCTTGCCTTTGGCAACTCTTTCCATAATCTCTTCAGATGATATACCAATCTTGTCAAGTGTCTGGGCAATTTTCTCATATTTCTCAAGTTCCTGCTTTACCTTTTCTCTCAACTCCCCTATGAGCAATGGTCTTATCCTCTGAATTGAATAGTATGCCTCTGCATAGTTCTTCCAGATTAATTGATTGGTTGCATGCTGGATAATTTCCTTTGCACTTTCGTGCGGTGCACCATGCTCTTTAAGCACAGCTGCAATCTCAGTGGTTTCAGCTATGAGTTTATTTAGATGCGTTTCGAGTTCATTCTTTGGTACGGTCTCTAATTGCCTGAGGAGTACACTTACCTTCGTAATGTCAATTGTTGTAATTGCATTCTCCATTTCGGAAAGCAGCGCTGTGGTCTCTTTCATTTCGCAGCCAGTGACCTTGCCTGTTTCAAGAAGATTCGTGGTCTCCTTCAGTTTCTCAGACACATATGTTTTTATATTTTTAGCAAGGAAACCTCTTGCAAGTTCTGCTTCGTGCATTGCCTCAAAATACTGACCAGAGGCAAGGGCAGTAGAACTAGCATCTCTGTGTCTCTTTACTTCCTCATCTATTACAACTCCACTTTCTGTGAGTGCAGCAATTCCTGCGTTAATGTCAAGGATTTTTCGGTAAACCAGAGAGTGGAGCTGGGAGGCCACATCCTTTCCAACTGCATCAATGATGTTAACTGCATTTATAAACTCCTGTTCGTCTATCAAATGTCTAGCATTATTTATAGAGTCCTTATATTTTGCAGTGTTTCCACCCATTTTTTCAGAAGTGTGCATTAAGTCCTCTACATCTTCGCATCTTGCTCTCAAAAATTCTGTAAGTATCTGGACAATGTTGTTCTTTGCGTCCTTCAACTTGGAAAGTGCCTCCTGGATTTTCTCAGAGTCCAGATATGCATTGCACTCTGCCATGGTGGACTTCACTGTATCAAAATCAATTCCGTATCTCTCAAATTTTTCTATCCAGGTTCTGAGAGTTTCAAGCTCCTTTCTTATTCTTTCTGATAATGTAAGGTTAATCTCCTCCTTTGTCATTTTTGCCTTGTCAATACACTCCAAATACTTCCCTGTCTGATAGAGTTCAAGTATTACGCCGAGCTTTTTCTGAAGATTCGTAAAGAACTCCTTGCCAAAAATTGGGGAGTAGAGATTTATCACATCGGAGAAGCCCTGCAGCTCTGCTTTTGCAACCTTCTTTATCTCTTCATCTAGCATTCTTTTTGCTGTTTCTATGAACCATCTTGCCTGATGGAAGTGCAAGCTCCCAATTTCTCTCCGAAAATTGTTGAGATAGGCATTAGGTGCAATCGTATCTATCCCTCTTGAAGAGGCAGCTTTAAGCATCTGGGTAACCTCAGAATATTCCTTTTCAAAGACCTTCATGCTTTCTTGGGAAATCAATGTACGGCAGCGAACAATAAAGACCTTTGCTTCTTTGTACTTTTTTTCAGCACTCAAATTCCTTGCCATGTCATACGCAATGCTTAAGGTTTCACTCACATACCCAAATTTCTTTAATTCACCTATTGCTTCTTCAATACTCTTTATGTCCAAGGCAATCTTTTCCTGCAGCATTGTTTCGAATTTTGTTAAATGTTCTTTCAGAATTTTACTTGCCTGGTGGAAGTTTTCTGCATCAATTTCTTCGTTGATTTTGAGAATAATGTCTGGAATCTCAGGTATCATTACACCCAGTTCAGTTAGCGTTACTGCCTTTGCACGAAGTTCCTCAGTGCCAGCTAAAATCCTTGCTCTGATTCGCCCATAAACCTCGCCGACATTCATCAAGTTTCTGAGAGCATCACCTCTTTCGCCCTTACCTAAACAGGTCTCAGCGTTCTTGATGTACTCTTCATAAATATCTGGCTTCCCACCAAATTCAAACTCGTAGAGCAAACTGATGTTTTCCTTTGCCTTTTCGATCTTTTGTTTGATTATGCCGTTAAGTTTTTCAGAATAGTTTTTCTTCAGCTCGTCTATCTTCTGATTCAGTTCTTCTAGATGACCAATTTTCCAGGAAGTTGCAAGATTTCTCACCTCTTCCTTCTCTGCCTCCAGATTTATTCTGTATATTTCAACTTCTGTGATTTTTTGGTAGATCGGCTGAAGCTGCTCACTTATAAAGTCATTGATGAGTGCTGCAATCTCCTCTTTTCTAGCTTCATAGAATTTCCCTGCTTCCTCAAGTTTTTTCTCGGAAATCAGCACGGATAGTTCTTTCAGAAGTTTACCAGCTGTATCCACTTTGAAATTGGAATTTACCAGCACCTTCAGGTCTTTTCTCAATTCTTCAAGTTTTGGTAGAATTTCCTGCTCAATTTCCTGCTTCACCTCTGCCTGCAGTTTTCCATATTCCCCATGCCATTCAGAAAACTGCTCAGATATGAATGCAACTGTTTTCGCTTTCTCAACTAACACCCTCAGGCTTTCCATAAACTTCGTCTTCTTTTCTGTATCATACACTTCATTCATCAGGTGTTCCACTTCTTCGAGCTTGTCGGCCATCATTTTCCGAAGTTCTGCTTGCAATTTATTTAAGAAATCTATTGTAGTTCTTATTCCTTCGACCCTGTTCTGCTCAATCCCTTTTCTCAGACCCTCTAGCGCCTCATCTTCAATTTTCTTCCCAGCAAGAGAAGCACATTCCATTGTATTGCGAAGAGATTGCATCAATGTATTTACAAATGCTGAAACCTTTCCTTCTAGTTTCTCCATTTCCATGTTTAGGAGTTCCCTCGCCTCGTCTGTGTTCCCAACATTTACGGCTTTCTTCATCATCTCAATTTTGAGCCATATATCCACATCAAGTTTCATTATTTTGTCAAGTTCCTTCGCATAATTCTCAAATTTTTCCACGCTTGCACTAATGTTAGCTGTAATTATCTTGTGAATCTCTTTCTCGCATGCATCCATTAATTCGCTCGCTCTTACAAAATCTCTAGCATCATATTTTTCCTTTGCATTTCTCAGAAGTTCTGCTGCATCTGAGATATTCATTCCCAGAGTAGTGAGCTCAGATATGTATTTTCCTGCCCTTTCAATTCTAGGAATCAAAAGTCCAAATGTTTTTCCCTCTATCTCCTTTAGAACCTTTGTTGCATATAGGTATGCCTCGTAATATCTTTTGCCCTCAAACCTTTCTCTTGCCTTGCTAATCTGGGCATTTATGTATTCCCTTTCTAGTGGCAATTCTGAGAGAATCTTCTCAATTTTGTCTATATCCTCCATTGCAGTTCTTGCAACTCTCTCTATCCTGTTCTGGGCTTTTCTAGTGAGTTCCATCAGAGTGCTTGCTTTCTCTGCGATAGTCATTGAAAGAACCCCATCCGTTTCCACTGCCCTTTCAATTTCAGCGGCAAGTGCGGGGTTTTCCTCCACAACTAGATTTATTTTCTTTGCGTTGTCTATGTTTCTTTCATAGTCAATAAGGGTGTGTGTCAAAAATGCTTTCAAGTTGTTTTGCATGAGTTTTTCATAATTCTCAAACCTCTCCTGGATTGGAACTTTGCTTGGCGCTGTGGGATCAAAGAGTCGAAGCTTTACTCCTGATTCCATGTACTTTGCGAGAATTAGATTGAAATTGTCAATTCTTGTCTTCATGTCCTGGCTAACCTGCGGTTGAGGTGAAACTATTTGTGCGGGCTGCGTTTCTCCTGCAGCTTCCACTGGTTTTACAGGAGGAAGGATTTCTACCCTTGCCTCGGGCACAGCTTGAACTGGTGGAGTTTGAGAGGGTTGTGAAGAGACAGTTGGAGTAGGTAATGGAGTAGCTTGAGGAACAGCTTGTGGAGAAGGGATTGGTGTTGGAGGTGGCTGGGAGACAGTGAGTGCAGTAGTTTTCTGGGCTTCAAATCGCTTTTTCTCTATTTCTTTTTCAAGCTTAAGCAAAAATTCCCGTATCTGTTTTATTCCATCAATTTTATCCACATTGAGCATGTTTTGAAGAATCTTCCATTCTTGCAAATTTACCTGAATTCCATAGAATTCAGCTGCATTTCTATCCCTTTCCCATGCATTGTTCAAATTCGTTATCGTGATATTGAGAGCATGCTCTAGCTCTGCAATTTCTTTTTTCAATCCATTGGCTGCAAACTCATAGTTTCCTTTTCTTGCCTCCTCTTTCAGTAAAGCTAGCCTTTCAGATACTGATGGTTCGATGTATATTACTTCCATTGCTCTAGCAAGAAATCTCTCGAAATTCTCTATGTTCTGTCCTATGCTTTCATTTTCCTTCTTGTCAAGGACTGCTGTGCATTTTTCAATTGTTTGCTGGGCTTTGTCAATCTCCCTGCCCTCGAACTGTGCCTTTGCTAGGATTAGAAGGGATTCCGCCTCTCGCACATCTGCACCTATGCTCTTCAAAGAATTTACTCTGGAGGTGAGATAATTGAGCTGTGCCAGAATCCCACCAAACATCTTGCCTTCATACTCTGCTATAACCTTCCTTGCGTTGAACCATACCTCGTAATATCTCTTGGCTTCAAATCTTTCATATGCTCTTCTAATCTGAGGCAGCAATTCCTGCTTGGTACCATCAGGTAGAATTTCGAGGTCTTTCTCTATTGTTTTGAGTTTTTCTATCAATTTATCTGTCTCATGATGAATTTCCTCGTCAACTTTCTTTATTTCATTTCTAAGTAAACCTGTTTTTGCAGCTACATCCTCTGAAAGAACTTCACCTGTTTCACAAATTTTATCTAGTTCCTGAGCAATCCTAATATCTGGGGTTATGTTGATTCCCATCCTTTTTATGTTGTCTAACTGTCTCTCAAATTCTACAAGTTCGTGCACGATCATTGCCTTTAAATTGTCCTTCATGATTTTCTCAAAATTCTCATATCTTTCCTGGAGCGGTACATGGCTCTGTGCATTCGGATTAAAACTTCCCACTTTAAATCCAATCTCTCTGTATTTCTCCAAAATTTTGTTGAACCTTTCAATCCTGGCGTTAAGTTCGTCCATGCGAATCACATCCTTCTCCCCGCTTCCTAATGCATACTTGTTTTTATAATTTGGGGTGGAATGGAATCCAATTAAAGGGTCATAAAGAATAGCCATTACAAATCTTTATTTGGGAGTGGCATATAAAAACCTCCTTGGGTAGAAAGGAAGCATTCGCGGTGTGTCCCATTTGGAGCAAGATGGGACACCCTCTCTTTTCTAAGTAATGTCTCCATGCATCCATATTCCCAATTGAAGTCTCACC
>JAVZCK010000019.1 GCA_038874435.1 Thermoplasmata archaeon | reverse complement strand
CGATATATTTTTTTAGTTCGGACGATATATGGACTTGTTGTGTTGACATTCCATCCCCTCTGGTTGATTTTAGAGCGGGGATGGATTTTTTTCTATTCAAACTTTCTATGAACTTTCCGAAGTCATGTGCCCTGCCAAGAATAATTAAATATCCACTCGCATTTCATGTGGAGCGAACTATGAAAGAAGTAGCGATTATAACCCAGAACTGGAAATGTGGTGTGGGACACGGAACATTTGCATCTAATCTTCTAGCATATTTACCAACGGTTGCAAAAAAACAGGGGATAGAAGTTTCCATCGTCTCTATAAAGCCATTGTTTGAGCTTAAGATTAGAGAAAAGAAGGTCGGCGGTTATATCACAATCTGGCCTGTGAGATATTTAAAGCATCCTAAAGCTAAGATTGTGCATGCACTTGATGCCTACCTTGCAACTCCAAATACACGACTTATCACACTGCTGGACCTTGCACCTCTAAGATTTCCAGAACTATACTTAGGAAGTGCAAGTGCTAGAATGGAATGGAAGTACAGGAAAAAGATGTTGATGAAAGCAAGAATGCTGACAAGTATCAGTCAATTTTCAAAAAATGAGGCAAAAAGAATATTGGGAATTTCAGATGAGCGAATAAAAGTAATACCTTTGGGTGTGAATCACCAGAATTTTTTTGTTGAAAGAGTTGCGACTAAATGGAACCAAGCAGGGAAGATAAATCTGGTTACGGCGGGCAACAACGACCCGAGGAAAAATTTCCCACTTGTGGTTAAGGCCGTGGGGTTTTTGCAGGAGATGGGAAAAAATGTAAATTTCGTGCGATTTGGACCATCAGACTGGCCATTGGAGACCGAGAGAATAAGGAAAACAGCAAAAGAAAGTAATGTGCGATTGATTGAACCAGGGGTTGTTGGAGTAGATGTGCTTAGAAAAGTTTATTCCACATGTGATGTGTTTATCTGGCCAAGTATCTATGAGGGAATGGGATTGCCACCACTTGAAGCAATGGCATGCGGTGCAAAAGTTGTGGCTTTAGATACAGAGTTTAATAGAGAATTTCTCGGGGATGTACCAGTTTATGTGAAGAATGACCCCAAAGAGATGGCTGAAGGAATTCTTGAGGCATTGAAAATGGACATTGGGAGAAGAGGGATTCTGCAGGCAAGGAAGTATACCTGGGAAAAATGTGTACATGCGCATGTGCAGTTGTATCAGAAGCTATTGAGAGAATGGACTTAAATACTCGGAGAATATTCTCGCTTCATGAGTAAGATTGCGTTTATTACGGGCATAACTGGGCAGGATGGTTCCTATCTCGCAGAACTCTTGCTCTCTAAGGGCTATGAGGTCTATGGGCTTGTGCGAAGGCTTTCAGTACCCAATACTAAGAACATTGAACACATATTAGACAAAATCACATTGCTTGATGGTGATTTAACAGATCAGGGTTCGTTGATTGCTGCCCTTACTGTGTCTCAGCCAGATGAGATTTACAATCTGGCAGCGCAGTCATTTGTGCAAACCTCGTTTAAACAGCCAGTTCTCACTGCAGAGGTTACAGGTGTTGGTGTTGTCAGATTGCTCGAGGCAATGCGTGTGGCCTGTCCAGATGCAAGATTTTATCAAGCATCCACGAGTGAACTTTACGGTCTTGCCAAAGAGGTGCCCCAGAATGAGAACACGCCATTTCATCCCAGAAGTCCTTATGGTTTTGCCAAATTGATGGGATACTGGGCTACCGTGAACTACAGGGAAAGCTATGGTTTTCATGCCTCCAATGGAATTTTGTTCAACCATGAGTCGCCCAGAAGGGGAATTGAGTTTGTGACAAGAAAAATCACCGATGGTGTGGCAAGAATAAAATATGGGCTTGCAAACGAAATAATTTTAGGAAATTTGGATGCAAAACGGGACTGGGGGTATGCACCAGAGTATGTGGAGGCAATGTGGCTGATGCTTCAGCAAGATAAGCCAGATGATTATGTAATTGCTACTGGTGAGACCCACACAATCAGAGAATTTGTGGAGCTTGCATTCGAGTATGCTGGCATCGATAACTGGGAGAAATATGTCAAGACAGACCAGAAGTTTTACAGGCCTGCAGAGGTGCATGTGCTTTGCGGCGATGCCTCTAAGGCAAATAGAGTGCTGGGTTGGAAACCGAAAGTCACTTTTAAGGAACTGGTAAAGATAATGGTGGAGGCGGATTTGGAGAGGTATGGGAAAATAAAACAGTAGAGCAAAGGGGTGGACTTCATGAAACAATGGATACCCGTGGGAGATTTTAGAATCGGCGAGGAAGAAAGGAAAGCGATCTTGGAAGTTATAGATAGTGGTCGGATATCTGAAGGTAACAAACTATTACAATTTGAAAAAGGATTTTCAAATTACATTGGAACAAAATATTGTGTTGGAGTAAATTCAGGGACATCTGCACTAATTTGTACGCTGACTGCAATAAAGAATATGTTTAACATAAAAAGATATATTATTACCACACCTGTAACCTACATTGCAACCGTGAACTCAATAGTTTTGACAGGGTATACGCCCCTTTTTGTAGATATTTCTCTAGATAATTTTAACATCACAACTGAGAATATTAAACAAGCAATTGAGAGTAGGAGTGATGATATCGCAGCCGTACTACCAGTTCACCTGATGGGGTACTATTGTGAAGTTACGAATTTACTCCCCGACCTAAATGACAGAAAAATTCCATTGATTGAAGACTCGTCACAGGCCCATGGAACTAGATACCCTGATGGTAGCAGAACAGGTTCAAAAGGTCTATGTGGTACATTCTCATTTTACATAGCCCACAACATTCAGGCGGGAGAGATGGGTGCAATCACCACAAACAACGAAGAATTTTGGAGGATATGTAGGAAGGTAAAGGCTCATGGTAGAGCATGTGATTGTCTACTATGCACCCGAAATAAAGGGACCTGTCCCAAAATGAGCGGAGAAATGGACCCAAGATTCATGCATGAAATCATCGGGTATAACTTCAAGCTTATGGAATTCGCACCCGCTCTTGCCTTAGTTCAATTAGAAAAGGCAGACGAAATTGTGAAGAAAAGAAGCGAAAATGTCAGATATCTAAATGACTGTCTATCTAACTACTCTGATTTTTTAAGGATTCCCAAATTTGACCCGTTGGTAAGTTATTTAGCATATCCCCTTATCCTTGAGACTACCAAAGTATCTAGAACTAAATTTCAGAGATTGCTAGAAGCAGAGGGAATTGAAAGCCGCCCTATATTTGGGTGTATCCCTACCCAGCAGCCAGCATATTTACACATGAAGAAAGAATATGAAGGGAAACTTCCGAATGCAGAATATATCGGTAAAAATGGTTTTTATGTGGGATGTCATCAATATCTCAATGAAGAGGATTTGGATTACATGGTAAAAAGCTTTAAGCGTGTTATTTCCAGCATTTAGCACAATCTATCTTGACATAAAACTGCTCAGAGTATGTTCGTTGCGACTCAAGAGAACTTAAATTTTATGTGCCAGATAGCTTGAGAACACAAAAGAAAAATAATATATGCATCATGCATTTTATTACTTTTATGAGAAAAACAGATATAGCATGTATATTTGAACCTTCAGTACCAGAGGGTACTGGTCATGGTACTGTAATACGCAAACTTTTGCCGTTAATCTGGAAATACTGCCAGGAGAATGGAATATCAGTTACATTCTTTCCTTTAGGTCTGAAAGAAGCACAGAGAGGATATTTCATTAGAACATGGGTGAAAAGAATAACCCTATTTCCACAAGCGAAAATAGTACATGCATTCGACCCTGGTTGGGCCACCCTGAATACGAATTTTATCACATATTATGATATCTGGCCACTTAAACTGCCTCAATACGGAATAAAGGGATTAGGGGACAAAATAGACTGGCAAACGAGAATTTTAGCGTTGAAAAGGGCAAAGTGCATAGTTAGTATAAGTGAATGGTCTAAAAGGGAACTTGTAGAATATGCAAATATAAAGTCCCCAAAAATTCGTGTGATAAGACTCGGAATTGATCATGAAAAATATTATCCACAAAAGGAAAAGGGAGAATTTTTTTCTCCTTCAAAAATAAATATTCTTTCTGTCGGAAGCAACGAACCGAGAAAGAATTTTATCCTTGTAGCCAGATCACTTGAATACTTACGAGATAAAGGAATAGAATCTCGATTTGTTAGGTTTGGACCGACTATATGGAAAGAACAAAAGAAAGAGATCGCGGAGATAAAAAAGAAGAGTTTTGATATTGTTGAACCCGGTGTAGTTTCAGAGGAAGTATTACGGAGGCACTACTCTTCATGTGATGTTTTTGTGTGGCCAAGCATATATATAGAGAGCTTATCTTGTCTTGAGGCGTTGGCATGTGGTGCCAAGGTAGTAGTTTTGGACAAGGTGTTTAACAGAGAATTTCTAGGTGATGTTGCTGTATATGTAAAAAACAACGACCCTAAAGAATTTGCAGAGGGAATAATTGAGGCATTAAAGATGGATATAAAAAATAGAGGAATTGAACACGCAAAAAAGTATTCGTGGGAGAAAACAGCTGCAGAGTATGTAAAATGTTATAAAGAATTTCTATTGGCAAGATAGCTTTAAATATTGAAGAAATATTTCGGAAGAGTAAGGAGGCCACATAGTATGAAGAAACTGTTATCTTTCCTTATGGTGTTGCTAGTTTGCAGCACTGGATTGAGTGCGATGGCGAATGCAGAAAAAGCGAGGCATGAAAGAGACGTGGTATCTAGTATAGAAATTCCTGCCAACACATGGTATCCACTAACACAGGAATCAAAACCGTCTGCGAGATATCAGGCCGAAATGGTGTACTATGAAATTGCAGGTGTGTTTATTCTCTTTGGTGGGAGAACAGGTACGAACCAACAGAGCGGTGAGACCTGGGAATACAATCCGAAAACAAACACATGGCGGCTTTTGAACCCTTTAAACTCGCCACCAGCAAGGCTTGCTTTTGGCATGGCTTATGATACAATTAACCACAAGATTGTACTTTTTGGCGGCTTTGCAGGTACAAGTACCTTTTACTCAGATACATGGGTTTATGACTATTCAACAAATACATGGACAAATATGAATCCATCAGTAAAACCACCTAGTAGGTATGGATGTGAAATGGTCTTCGACAAGAAAAATGGAGTTTTTGTGCTGTTTGGTGGCGTGGATAGCAACTGGAATAGATTAAGCGATACATGGGTATATTCTTACGGTACAAACACATGGACACAGAAAATCACACAAAACACACCACCGAAAGCAGAGGACCCTGCGTTTGGGTATGATGAGAAAACTGGGAAATGCATTCTCTTTGGTGGTGCAAATGTGAGTTCACTTTTGAGCGAAACATGGGCTTATGACTATGCTCAGAACACCTGGCAGAAACTAAGTCCATTAGGGAGTCCCACTCCAAGATGGTTGGCTGAAATGGTTTTTGCGCCAACTATTCAAAAGCTTATACTGTTTGGTGGTGCCACTTCCGCAGATGAAAAAAGTTTTTCAAACGAGACATGGACCTATGATAGTGGAACGAACAGTTGGGTACAACTGAATTTCCAATCATTGCCAAGTGCGAGAGGAGGTTATGTTGTAGCAACTGACGGAAACAATCTTTATTATGTGGGTGGGCATGCGGGCAACAATCCTCTAGTACTCCTCAGTGATTCCTGGCTTTTTGATGCAACAAGTCTGCAGTGGTTCTGCCTTGAGCCCACAGAGAGACCCTCTGCGAGAAGACACATAGAAGTAGTTTATCACGAATCAGCAGATGTTTTCATTCTTTTTGGAGGTAGGACTAGCACAAATGCCCTAAATAGCGAAACCTGGGTGTACTATCCGAGAACTAACATTTGGCGAAATATGAATCCAGTTACTGCCCCCTCTCCAAGGGATTCATATGCGATGGCATATGATTCCTTGCACCACAAATTAGTGCTTTTTGGTGGACGCACATCGACAAACAGTTGTATGTCAGATACATGGGTTTATGATTATGGGACAAATTCCTGGTCTAGTGTCTATCCATCCGTAAGCCCACCTGGGAGATATGGGCATGAAATGGTTTTTGATAAGAAAAACGGTGTGTTTGTGATGTATGGAGGCGTGGGAACAGGATATACACACCTTAGTGACACATGGGTTTACGACTACTCTACAAATACCTGGACACAAAAATTAACATCTCAGAATCCAGGGGGCATTGAAGAACATGCTTTAGCGTACGACGAAAATAGCGGAAAGTGCATTCTTTTTGGCGGCAACACTGGCACATCACTTAAAGCAGAGACATGGGCATATGACTATAGCACGAACAGTTGGACCAAACTGCCAACCTCCATAGCACCATCAGGAAGATGGGTAGCAAAGATGTCGTATGTTAGCGTTCATCAAAAAATTATTTTGTTTGGTGGTGCATGTGGTGTGAGTGGGAGCCCCTACTCCAATGAAACATGGGCATACTCATACTCTGCAAATACCTGGATATTGCTGAATCTGAGCAAAGTTCCGCAAGCACGAGGTGCCCATGCACTGGCTACAGATGGGAAATCAGTGTATGTATTTTATGGCGATGCTGGAGCATACCCGACCCAACCTTTCAACGATACCTGGGTGTTGAATCTAGGCACAGCTCCAAGTCCACCAAGAAATCTTGTAGCAAAGGCTGGGCATGGCAAAATCTTTTTGCAATGGGAAACACCTGGAAGTGATGGAGGAAGTCCAATTACCAGCTACAAAATTTACAGAGGTACAAGCTCTGGCAATCTCACATATCTTACTACTGTTGGCAATCAACTCAATTATACGGATGCCGCTGTGACTGTAGGCACCACCTACTACTATGCTGTTAGTGCAGTGAATACTATTGGAGAAAGTGGATTGTCAAACGAGGCAAGTGCCACGCCATTATCTCCATCCGTACCCTCAGTACCGCGTAACTTTACAGTAGTTTCTTCTTTTGAAAATGTCACACTGGGCTGGGAACCTCCACTTGATGATGGAGGCACACCCGTAATTGGCTACAGGCTCTACAGGGGTAACACTTCTACAAATCTATTGCTTTATGCAGAACTCGGAAACCAGCTTACATACAAGGACACAAATGTGAGCGTTGGTAAGGTTTACTATTATGCTCTGAGCGCGCTGAACAACATTGGTGAGGGAAACAAGACAGGTGTGTTGGAAGCCGAGGTTTATGGCTATGGTGTTCCGTCATCCCCAAGGAATCTAGTAGCTGAAATCGGAGATAGAAAAATTACCCTCAGTTGGATACAGCCGGCAAGTGATGGTGGCAGTGCAATTACAAACTATCGGATTTACAGGAGCACAGCGTCTGGCACAGAAACACCATTTGCAATTATCGGTAACTTCACAACTTACACAGATACAAATGTAACAGCTGGCACAACATACTACTATCAGGTTGCAGCAATAAATGCAATTGGAGAAGGAAACAAATCGAATGAGGCAAACGCAACTGCAGCAACCACACCAGCACCACCAAAGAATTTAACTGGGTACTTTGACGCAGCAGGAAGTGTGGTGAGAATTGCCTGGCAACCTCCTTCAGATACAGGCGGAATTCAAATATCTGGCTACAAGGTTTATCGTGGGCTTGTAAGTGGAGCTGAGACATATCTGGACAGCGTAAGTGCCCTTGCTTATGTAGATGCGACTGTGCAGTTCGGTAGAACATACTATTATGTGGTGAGGGCCTATAACACAGTGGGCGAAAGCCCTGCCTCCAACGAAATTTCTGTGCTTACTGGCTATCTTCCCTCCCAGCCCCGTTTCCTGACTGCTTCAGTTCTGGATAAGAATGTTACTCTTACCTGGGTGATGCCATTAGATACTGGCTATTTCCCAATCACAAACTACAGAATTTACAGAGGCACTGAACCAGGCAATCTTTCTCTGATTGCAGTCAATGCTAACATAACCTCCTACACAGACACGCTCTCAACAGGTGGAACTTATTACTATGCTGTAAGTGCTGTGAATGCAGTGGGAGAAGGTGCAAAATCCGATGTTGTGAGTGCAAGTGTGATTGGTGCACCAGGTAAGGTAAGAAATCTCACTGCTGAAGGAAAAGCTGGAAAAATAGTGCTTACATGGGAGGCCCCACTGAGTGATGGTGGAAGCCAGATCACGAATTATCAAGTTTATAGGGGCATGAGTCCAGACAATCTCTCGCTTCTTGCTACACTAGGAGTCCAGTATTCGTACACAGACACAAACATTATCTCTGGCACAGATTACTTCTATGCGGTGAGTGCGGTAAATGGTTATGGAGAGGGACTTCTTTCCGATGTGGTGAGTGCAAAAGCG
This sequence comes from Thermoplasmata archaeon, assembly GCA_038874435.1. Classification (NCBI taxonomy): domain Archaea; kingdom Methanobacteriati; phylum Thermoplasmatota; class Thermoplasmata; species Thermoplasmata archaeon. The sequence goes on along the minus strand of JAVZCK010000019.1, from coordinate 30,696 downwards.
ATTGGTGTGCCAGGCAAAGCCCAGTATTTGGAAGCAGTTGCTGGCAATGGAACTGTGAATTTAAGCTGGTATCCTCCATTGAGCGATGGTGGGAGCCAGATAATCAAATACAACATTTACAGGGGCCTAAATGAGACCAACCTGACGAAGATTGCAGAGGTCAATACTACAACTTACATGGACAAAAATCTGAAGAACGGTGTCAGATACTACTATGCAGTGAGTGCTGAAAATGCTGCTGGAGAAAGCGAGAAGGCAATTGTGAGCGTGGTGCCTTTCACAGTGCCAGGCAAGGTGCTGAATCTTCGTGTGGTGAGCAAATTGCTCTGGATAACGCTAGAATGGAGCAAGCCCACAGACGATGGCGGTTCAAACATCACAGCTTACAGAATTTACAGATGGGTAGATGGTGAAAACGAGACCTTGCTTGAGGAAGTGAGTGCTGGCAACACAACATACATTGACATTAGTGTGGAGCCGGGAAAGAGTTATCACTACAGGGTCTCTGCAGTAAATGGAGCAGGAGAAGGTGAAAAATCAAATGAAATCACGGCAACAGTTGAGACAGGCGAAGCAATCGTCAACACCTGCATTCTTGGTATTCTGCTGGTTGTGATTGCTGGAATTGTAGTTGTAGTCCTTCTTATCTACTTCTTGTTCCTCAGAAAGAAAAAGGCAAAACCAGAAATGCAGAGAGCTCAGCAAAAAAATAGGCAATACTGAATCATTTCGTGATGAGGGTACCAGTCCTTCCTTCCAGTGCCTCCCTCAATTTTTCTCCTGAGGTAATCAGCACCTTTTCTCCACCTCGCTGCAGGAATCTGATTGAGGCAAGAATCTTCGGACCCATGCTTCCGCTCGGGAACTGTCCTTCAGCGAAGTATTTTTCAGCATCAGAAAGCGAGAGATGCGAAAGGGATTGCTGGTTTGGTTTGCCAAAGTTAAGACAGACCTTTTCCACATCTGTTAAAATTACAAAAAATTTCTCCTCAATTGCATTTGCAAGCACACTGGAGGCAAGGTCCTTATCAATAACTGCCTCAACCCCTTTGTAGCCAGAGGATGTTCTTATTACAGGGATTCCTCCACCCCCAGCAGCAATCACAACATATTCCTGGTTTTGCCCGGAAAATACCAGACGCTTAATTGCCTCCTTTTCCACAATATCTATAGGTTCTGGTGAGGGCACAACTCTCCTGAATCCTCCTCTTGCCTTATCCTCCTTCATAACCCAGCCCTTCTCTTTCATCAACTTTTCAGCAACATCCGCAGGGTAATATTGCCCGACTGGCTTTGTTGGATTTTTGAATGCTGGGTCGTTTTCGTTGACAACAACTTGCGTCACAATGGACACTACGGTTTTATTCAGTTTCTCAATTGCAAGCAGGTTCGTGAGGGTTTGCTGGATCAGGTACCCCAGAAGTCCCTGTGACATTGCACCGCAAACATCCAGTGGCATAGTGGGCACCTGCTCTTTGCTTAACTCATTCTGGAGGAGGATGTTACCCACCTGGGGGCCATTCCCATGCGTGATTACGATGTCATAGCCGTCCTTAATCATTTTTACCAGATAGGGCATGCTGTTGTAGAGGTTTGCAAATTGCTCCTCAGCACTGCCTCTTTGCCCTGCCCTTAAGATTGCATTTCCACCGATTGCAACTACCGCAGTTTTTGTAATGATAATACCCCCTTTCAGGTTTTGAAAGGTAAATTGAAGTAAATACCTGGAGATATATATAAATAGCCCTAAAATCTCCATTGCCCGATGAAATACTTTGGCAGCTCAGGGATAAGGGGGATTATAAACTCCGAACTGACTTTAGAACTTTCAATGGCAGCGGGTAGAGCTGTTGGCAGCAGTTATCCAAATGTGCTGGTCGCTACAGATACAAGAACCTCGAGGAACATGATTGAAAAGGCATTCATATCAGGAATAATGGCATCTGGTGGCAATGTGGTTGATTTGGGCATTGCACCAACACCTGTTGCTGGCTATTTGGCTAGATTCTTTGATTGCTGTGCTGTAATTACGGCATCGCACAATCCCCCAGAATACAACGGAATTAAACTCATAAACCCTGATGGGTCAGGCTTCTCTGAAAAGCAGATGGCAGAGATAGAGGAGGTAATTGAACGGAAAAACTGCAGAAATCCAGGATATGAATTTATTGGCAGATACTCAACAGCATATCATCTGAAAGAAAGATACATTGAAAAATTGGTTGCCGAGTTCGGAAAAATCGAAAAGAAGGTAGTGATAGATGCTGGAAATGGGGCCGCTGGTGAATTTACACCAACAATCTTGAGAATGCTGGGATGCCAGGTGCTTTCGCTGAATGCCCAGCCAGATGGCACCTTTCCCTGGCGTGAGAGCGAACCAGTTCCCGAGCACTTGAAGACGCTTTCCAGAACAGTTGTGGCTGAAGGTTGTGAGGCAGGAATTGCCCATGATGGAGACGCAGACAGAGTTGCTGTTATAGATGAGCAAGGAAATTATGTGGAGCCAGATTTGATTCTCTGCCATTTTGCAAGGCAATTGCCCAAGGGAAAGGTCGTGGTGAGCATTGACACTACTTCTGCGGTTTATTGGTTGTTGGGGGAGGAAAGAGTGGAGGTGACAAAAACTGGCGATGTGTTTGTAAGTGCAAAATTACGTGAGCTGAACGGAGTTTTTGGAGGCGAACCCTCTGGCACATATATCTTTCCGCAGCATTCTTATTGTCCAGATGGAATTTACGCCGCAGTGAAATTGCTTTCTGAAGAGGGTAAACGCATTTCGGAAATGGTTGCGAATATTCCAAGGTTACACATCAAGAAAGGGAGTGTAAAATACCAGAAGGAAAGGCGTCTGGAGATTGAAAAGAAGGTTTTTGAGGCATTGAGGGAGCTTGGAGGCAGAGCTTTTACAGTTGATGGCCTGAAGTTGATTTTTGAGGATGGTGCATTGCTTGTGCGTTTCTCAGGCACAGAGCCAAAAATCAGAATTTTTTCAGAGAGCAGGAGTGCAGAGAGATGCGAAAAGATTTATGAGCAGGCAATGGATGTGGTGAAGAGGTGCATAGCTTGAAGGCAGTTGTGCTTGCAGCAGGTGAGGGGAAAAGGTTAAAACCCCTTACAGCGAAAACGCCAAAGCCATTACTTCCAGTTGCAGGTAAACCATTGCTTCTCCACATTCTAGACGCCCTGAAAAATGCAGGAATTGAAGAAATTGCGATTGTGGTGCATCAGCAGGAAGCGCAGTTCAGGGAGATGTTAGAGGGGAAGGAGGGAATAACCCTGATCAGACAGGAGAAGCAAGCAGGGACTGGAGATGCGGTGAAAACAGTTAGAAAATTCTGTGATGGAAATTTTCTTTGCCTCAATGGGGACATTGTTTTTGAGGAAGAGATTTTGAAAGAGGTGTTGGCTAAAGGAAAGGGTGGGAAAAATGTGCTTGCTGCGGTGAGGAGAGAGAATACCTTGGAGTATGGGGCTATAGAATTTGATGGTGAGGATGTGGTAAAAATCCATGAAAAGGCAAAGGTTAAGGGAGACTATATTAACGCAGGGATTTATTATTTCACACCCGAAATTTTCGAGGCACTGGATAAAATAAAGGTTTCGGCGAGGGGAGAGTATGAGTTAACAGATGCAATAAACTTGCTAGCGTCCGAAAAGAAAGTGGTTTCTGTTAAGAGTGCTGGTGCATGGGAGGACATAGGGAAGCCCTGGGATTTGTTGAAGGCCAACGAAATTTTGTTGAGTAAGGTTCAGAGAAAGATTCTGGGAGAGGTGGAGGAGTATGCAGTTGTGAAAGGAAATGTGGTGATTGAGGAAGGCACTGTGGTGCACTCTGGCAGCTATATCGTAGGGCCAGTTTACATTGGGAAAAATTGCCGAATTGGCCCTAATGCTTACATCAGGCCAAGCACATACATTGGTGATAACTGTCACATTGGTAATGCCAGTGAAATCAAAAACTCAATAATTATGTCAAACTCAAATGCACCACACTTCAATTATGTGGGAGACAGTATCATTGGAATGCGAGTGAATCTCGGTGCAGGCACAAAAATTGCAAATTTGCGGCTGGATGGAAAGGAGATTCATTCTTATGTTCAGGGAGTGAAGGTGCAAACAGGGTTGAGAAAATTTGGTGCAGTGATTGGCGACGATTGCAAGCTCGGGATAAATTGTTCTGTGAACCCGGGCACAGTTTTGAGCGAGGAGTGCTGGGTGGGCGCAGGGAGGGCTGTTGAGGCCAGATGTTATTCACCAAAAACAAGGATAATTTGAGGGACGGGCATGGCAGAGGGTCGGGAAGTTATAGCAAGAGGTGCAGAATCCATAATTTACAGGACAAAATTTTTTGAGCTGGAGGCGGTGGTGAAGGAGCGAATTGCCAAGGGTTACAGGCATCCAGAAATTGATTTTGACTTGAGGAAAGCGAGGACAAAGGCAGAGGCACGCTTGATGCATGCAGCAAGATGTGCAGGTGTGGCAGTACCGTTAATTCTGGATGTGGATGAATTTAAGATTGTTATGGAATACATACCAAGCCCTAATCTGAAGCGTCAGATTGGGAGTATGGATGAGGAAGAGCAGAGAAAGGTGCTGGAGGAGATTGGAAGGGTGATTGCAAAATTGCATCAGAGTGACATTGTGCATGGGGACTTAACAACATCCAACATGCTTCTTTACGAAGGTAAGCTCTATCTGATTGATTTTAGCCTGGGTTCAAAGAGCAGAAGTACGGAGGCAAAAGGTGTGGACTTGCATTTGCTGAGAGAGGCATTCTTGAGTGCCCATGCAGAGATTTTTGATAAATTTGAGGTTGTGCTGGAGAGTTACGCAAGCCACTATTTGCACGCTTGTGCGGTAATTGAGAAAATGCATGAAATTGAGTTGAGGGGCAGGGGGCATCCAAAGAGGTTGCGTGGTGGAAAAGAGAAGTGAGGAACATTTTTATTTCACTTGCTTATTCGGGCAATAGGTGAATCCTATGACTGAAAAAATTACGCTAGGGCAGATGATTGATAGGGACGCTGTTGCCTTTCCAGAAAGAGACGCAGTGGTCTTTGGTGATTTGCGCTGGACCTATGCCCAGCTGCATGAAAAAGTCTCGCAATTCGCATGTGGGCTCGTGAAATTGGGTGTGAAGAAGGACGACAAAGTTGGTTTGTGGATGCACAATTTTCCGGAATGGATTGTCGCCTGGTTTGCCATTCCAAAAATCGGGGCAGTCGTGGTGCCGATGGACACATGGTATAAGCCCTCTGAGGCAGAATACATTCTTGGACACTCAGATTCGGTTGCAGTGGTGACCTCAGAACCATTTGCAAATGTGGACTTTATAAAGATGATGGAGGAGATTAAGCCGAAACTTCCTAAGCTTCAGCATGTAATTGCGAGGGGCACAAACATAGGCAACGCAATGAATTTTGAGGAAGTTCTGAAACTCGGGAGCGATTGGAAGACCAACGAAGAGTTCCAAAAAAGAATTGCTGAGCCAAAACCAGATGAGGTTACCTTCATTCTTTACACTTCAGGCACAACTGGGAAACCAAAGGGTGCGATGCTCACTCATCACAACATTTCCAGAAATGCAAGGGACATCGCAGAGATTCTTCGGATGAGTTACAAAGATAAACTTTTGATTTGTGTGCCGTTCTCCCATTGCTTTGGCTGTGTGCTTAGCATCACTGTTTCTGCAAGTGTAGGTGCCTGCATGGTCCCTCTTGTTGCATTTGACCCTGAAGAAGTACTGAAAACAGTCGAGAAGGAGAAATGCACAGTTCTTCATGGTGTGCCCACAATGTTCATCAGGGAGCTTGCAGTTCTTGAAAAGAAGAAGTATGACACGACATCTTTGAGAACTGGAATAATGGCAGGTGCACCCTGCCCAGTTGAGACCATGCAGGGTGTGATGGAAAAGATGCACTGCAATGTCTCAATTGTTTATGGTTTAACTGAGGCATCGCCTGCAGTCACTGCAACTAGATTTGATGACTCAATCAAAGACAGGGTGGAAACTGTTGGAAGGGCTATACCTGATGTTGAAGTGAAAATTGTAGATGCAGATAGAAAGGAGGTGCCAAGGGGAACACCTGGAGAGCTTGCCTGCAGAGGCTACAACATAATGAAGGGTTACTACAAAAATCCAGAGGCAACAAAGGAAGCGATAGACGAGGAGGGCTGGCTCTATACTGGTGATATGGCTACAATGGATGAGCGTGGCTATGTACGGATTGTGGGCAGGATAAAGGACATGGTGATTGTGGGTGGTTTCAATGTGTACCCACGAGAAATTGAAGAGTTGTTGCTCCAACACCCGAAGATTTTGGATGTGACGGTTGTAGGTGTGCCAGATAAGGAGCTAGGCGAGGTAGTAGCTGCACTCGTAATTCCAAAGAAAGGAATTGAGTTGAAGGAAGAAGAGGTCGTGGATTTTCTCTATGGTAATGTGGCCAGTGCAAAGGTTCCAAGGTATGTGCAAGTTGTCGAGTCATTCCCCGTGAGTGGTAGGGGAAAGGTGCTGAAGTATGTGATTCGGGAGGAATTGAAGAAGAAGATTGCTGCAGGAGACCCTACAATCAAGAAGGTAGTGCCCACAGCAGTCAAAATGAAGGCACGCCAGGCAAAGGTGCCGCAAATTACCGATGAACTGATTAAGGCGGGCAAATTCAGGGCTGAGAAGAGAGAAATCCTTGAGAAATTTTTGGTTTCGATCAACGATGAGCAGGAGGCCTTGTTCAGGAAGTTGATTGAGTAGAGTCCTTCCTCAGCACATAATCCCTTGAATAGAGAAACTCTCTGAATGCCTGCCAGGCATCATCATCACCCACGAACTCTTCCAGATGGATTTCCTTCCCCTTTTTCCTTGCATCAGCAAAACCGACAATCCTGCCAGAGGATACCACAATGTATGGATTTGAGATGCCAGAAATTTTTTTCAGAATTGGTGAGAAAAATTTGACAATTCTATCTTCCGAGGGAATCACACCCGTGAACTGGCAATCCTCAGTTTCCAAAATTTCAGGGTTTATGTAGAAGAGGACATCAAGTTCCTTCACTGCAAAACCTACTCTGCACCTTCCCTCAAGAGCTAAACCGGTGCAGACCTCCAGGGCCTCTGCTTTTCCAATGGCATTCTTCGTGTAACCCGAAATCAGGGTGGGGCTCACAATGCCGAATGTGGAAATCAGGTGCAGGATGAACTCCCTCATCGCTTTTTCATGTTCTGTGCTAGGCGTCACCCTCAACTTCCTATCCCTCTCTTCATAAATCAGATTATGTTTCAACATCTGGTTAATCGTAGTTCTGAACTTTCTATAAGAAAGAGAGACCTCAGCATACACCTCCTCCTCATTTTTCCCCTCACCGATATGGGCCAGCACCTCTTGGATTTCTGGGGTAAGACGCAAGTTTTTTATTCCCCTGACCAAGCTCATCTGCTCAATGTTCATGTAGGCATTTGCAGAGAGTCCATGAGCATAATAAATCCCTTTTATTTCATCTGGAGGAACCGGAAATTTAGCGCGGAGTTTAACCTCCTCATGATTGTGGACGCCCCAGAGTTCCCTAATAAGCTGTGTTGTTGTTTCAATCCTTCTGTAAATTTTCTGGAGAGTAAGTATCTTCGGAAAGAGTTCTCCGAAGCCAAGGCACATTGTAACATACTCTGCTTTTGAATAGACCCATTTTCCATTCGAAGCGATAAAGTTGTCCGGTAGTGAACCTGGACCGGAGACCTTGTGAATGCGGGCCACTAGCATCTTCTTGCATTTCACATAATAATCCAGCCATTTTCCAAGTTTCTCAGGCAGACAATCCCCAACGAAATCAAGTTCATGGATTTCAAGAACTCCATCTTTCACTTCTGCGTTCATCAGAGCCGCGGGTTCGCTATTTTCTAGATACACAAGATTCTTCTCACCATATTTCCCGAAAATTTCTGCCCACTTGGTTTCGAGCAAGGGGTCATTCACAGGGAGCAAAATAGATTCAGGCAGTTTGTTTGTCTCGAGTTTATCAGTTGTGAATACAGTGCGTTCAGTTCCAATTATTTTCGCCCTCTTGATTCGACCCTTTGCAGCAAGGTTGCTTGCAATTGCATGAATTCTCTCGTAGGGCAGATTGAGATATCTAGACAATGTTTCAACAGAGACAGCACCAAATCCATTCACGAGGCGAGAGATGACTTCTTCTTCCTTTGTTTCCTCCATCTGGACTTTCGGAATCGCTACATAATTCAAGGTTTCACCTTGCACTCTTCGCACCAACGCAATGCCTTCTAACTTATCTAAAATTTCTCTAAGCAGTTTACTGGAAAGTCCAGAAAGCTTGCGAAGTTCTGAGAACCCCAAAGGATTTGCAAGCAATTCCAACACTTTTTTCTCATTTTGGGAGAGAGGGGTGAAATACAGGGACTGAAGCAGAGGAAGGTCAGAAGGCAGCACGAAAGCGCTTCTACCTCCGAGAAAACGGCCATGGACCACCTTTTCTTCTGCAATCCATCTATCCCATTCTTCAGGTGTCATTATTTTCCTTGCGAATAATGAATATGGGTCTCGAACGCCAAGATAATTCTCAAAGAATTTTTTCGGAGAGTCCAATGATAATGTTGCAATTGTGACTCTTGTCTGCACCTCCTTCTGGCTGATGTATTCGCTCTCCTTCCCCATAACGAATTCGAGGAATCGCGCGTTTAGGAATTTTTCTGCGTCATTGTATATCACAGGAACTAGCGTACCTTCGAGAAGCAATTCATCTAGAATTTTTTCTACTTGTTTCTCTGAAAGCGTGAGCATCTTGGCAAATTCATTTTCCTCAAATGGAAATGTAGAAAGTAGCTCAACTAACATCTTAGCAAGTCCGCGCTTTCTTTCTGAACTGGGGTCTAGAGCTATAAATTCTGCGTATATCGATTGAGCATCTGAGGAAAGATAGACCTTCCTCTCCATCAAACAGATACAGTGCACTTTTTTTTCATCAATCAGTTTTTCAAGATTTAAATCATAATTCCAGTAACTGCGATACTGTCTTATGAACTCCAATGCGGCATTCTCGTTTTCGAAGGCAATGTTCAGGAGGTCATGGGATATGATATATTTTTTAAGGGCAGCTCGACTCTTCAATTTTCTAAGATTGTCTGTCAAGAAGCCACTATCCCTTGCCAAGTTGCTGAGCATTTCAATTGCAAACGGTGAGAGTTTACCTTCTGGGCCTTTCTCTATTCTAATACTTCCGTTCCTAAGCCCATGTACAATCTGAAGGGCACCATGTACATCTATTATTTGCAAATTTTCCTTGACAGCTTCTCTGTAAATTGGATTGTTATGACTGGTAGTTGCAAGCAGTTCCTCGGCCGCTTTTGAACTTTTAGTAGATGAAATTTTTTTTCCACGGATACGGTTCAAAATAAGAAGAGACCTTGCAGCACACTGTTTAAATCTAGTTCGAAACACATCTGAAGAGAGAATATTCTGCGTCACAATTTTCTCGAAATTTTCTGGTTTAAGGCAATCTTTAACTGAAATGCAGTCATTGGTTTGTATTGAAAAACCGTTATCATCAACCATAACTTCAGGTTTTACCTGCTGTTTTGCAGCGATATATCTGGCTAATGCCTCATTCACTCTTCGCCCAAAGGGAGAAAGTATCACAGTAGCTACCTTTTCTCCTTCTATTATGTACTCTTCTACAATTCTGTTTTTCTCTGGGATTCCAATTTCTTCCTGCTTTCTAAGCGAATCCATGATTTCATCGATTACCTCTGGATTTTCTAGATAGCTTAAGAGAAATGTTCTTCTCTCATTCTCTTCCATCCTTGCAAGTTTGCCGAGCAGTTCTATGAATGCCTCTGAGAGTTCTTTGCTTCTTGCGTTTAACTCACCAACCCATGAAGGAACAGTTGCACTCTTCTCCTTGCTTTCCCTTACAAAAACTTTACTTGCAGAGCGTCGCACGAACTCATAGACTTTCGCACCCAGCACAAAGGTATCACCCGCCTTGAGAAACTCTACAAATCTTTCAGAGAGTGTGCCAAGCGATTCGCCAAACTCGTCAAACACCTCGTAATTGTGTTCCTGTGGTATTGTGCCAACATTTTCATAAAATACACTCGCAGCCCCTTTTCGTGTTTTAAATTCCTCAAGTTTCATTTCATAGTCAACAAGGGGTCTTTTAGCTCTAGATATCGCTTCAAGCACGTTCTCTAGGTCTCGTTTCTTAAGGTTATGATAGGTGTATGACCTCTTTAGAATTCTAAGTACATCTCTTATCTTCCATTCCAGATGAATTCCAATTCCGACGAGCACCTGGGCGAGCACATCAGATGGTTTTTCAGGGATTTCAATATTATCCAACTCTCTCCTCTGAATTTTCATTATTATCGCTGCACACTCGAGCAAATCTTGAATACTTGTAGAGATAAAATAGCCCTTTGAGCTTCCTCCGAGAAAGTGTCCTGCTCTTCCAAAGCGCTGAATTGCCTTTGAGATGGATTTCGGAGAAGAAATTTGGATAACGCAGTCGGCACTACCTATATCAATTCCAAGTTCCAACGATGTAGAAGTTACCACAGCACGCAGTTCTCCTTTTTTCAGAGAGTCCTCAGTTTCTAACCGTCTTTTCCTGCTTAGACTTCCATGATGTGCATCAATTGCAACAATGCCAAGCGAACGCAAAACCTGGACGAATTCCTCTGTCAGTTTTCGTGTGTTCGTGAATATCATCACAGTTCTATGTTTCTCGATGATTTGGGCACAGATTCTAGCGATCTGGAGAATTCCTTCTTCTTTGCTTTTGTTTCCAATTCCTCTGGGGAAGATTATTTTAAGTTCATACTCTTTCGTGGTTCCTAAATTCAGGATTTCCACATTTCTTGGTTTTCTGCCAGAATAACCTCCAAGAAATTTGCCGATTTCCCCTATCGGCGACTGTGTGGCTGAAAGCCCGATTCTCACGAAGCCAGGGGAGAGTTCCTCAAGAAATTCAAGTTCCGCAGAGAGCAGAGAACCACGCTTCGTAGCACAAAGTTCGTGGATCTCGTCTAAAACAACATATTCAACACCGTGGAGGTGAGGTAGAAATCTCACAGAATTTAGAAGGAGTGTGAAGGACTCGGGAGTAGTGATTAGAATGTGGGGTGGACGCTTTAGCATGCCTGTTTTCTCTCTTTTTGGAGTATCGCCTGTTCTCACCGCGACCCTTATGGTTTCATCAAGCATCATTTCGCTCAACGGCAGAAGCAGGTTTTTACGGACATCATTTGCTACCGCCTTCAGAGGTGAAATGTAGATGCAATAAACCCTATCTTCGAGAAGGCCTTTTTCAGCCAGTGTCATGAGTTTGCTTAATATGCCTAGAAAAGCGCTCAGTGTCTTGCCAGATCCAGTTGGTGCACATATGAGCACATTTCTACTCTCAAGAATTCTAGGAATTGCTTCTTTTTGAGCAGGAGCAAGATGTCTATGCCTCGCTCTAAACCAAGAGGCAATTTTTGGATGCAGTTTCTTGAGAATCTCTTTATCTGTTGTGAGGACCTCTGCCCGCATACCAATCAAATCTCACAACTATATAGATAGTTGAATATGAATGTTTCTATAGAACGCCAATCAGAAAATTCCTTAGTTCTTGAAGGGCCCTACCCCTATGAGAAATTTTGTTCTTTTCTTCTGTAGGAAGTTCTGCAAATGTCCGGCTATAGCCCTTAGGGACAAAAATCGGGTCAAACCCAAAACCACCAGAACCCCGAGGTACATCTACAATTGTGCCCTCACACACACCTTTGAAAAAGTAATTCTTGTTGTTGAGGCGAAATCCGAAGAGGCATTCAAAGCGTGCATTTCTGTTCTCAACGCCCTCCATTAACTTGCAGATTCCGTTCACTCCGATTGTTCTATAAACATATGAAGAATAAACACCAGGGAAACCAGAAAGTGCGTCTATAAAAAGGCCAGAGTCATCTACAAGACAGTTGCTAAAATTTTTATCAACAGAATCAAGCTTTCCAGCTACCACAGCTTCAAGAGAATCTGCCTGAATTTCTAGTAAATCCAGTTTTTGCATTTCAAAATTAACGTTTAGATTTTCAAAGAACTGCACGATTTCCGCAAATTTGCCAGAATTCGTGGTAATGACACTAATCCGCATTCAATCAAAACCCTCGAATGCCATGATTTCCGAGACATTCTTTCTTCCAGTGGGTTCTGGCGTTTCATCAGGATACCCAAGGGGAGTAATTGCTACAATTCTCACATCATTGCCTAATCCAAGAACTTCCTTTACTTTATCTTCATTGAAGTTTCCAATCCAGCATGTTCCAAGTCCCAGTGACCAAGCAGCCAGCATCAGGTAAGTCGTCGCAATCGAGACATCCACTACAAACGCGCTGATCCAGTTTCCTATGTTGGCCTGGCTTTCGTCAGGGAGTCCACAAGCAACAATCACAACTGGGGCTTCATGTATGAATTTCTGGTTGTTACAGTACTGGGCAATCCTTCTCTTCTTTTCCTCATCCCTTACAACCACAAATTTCCATGGCTGGGCATTGTGGGCAGAGGGCGCATGTCTCACCATCTGAAAAATTTTCTTTATCAATTCGTCATCAACCATCTGGCTCTTGTATTTCCTTATACTTCGCCTCGTCTTCATTACCTCAAACAGGTCCATGAGAACCGCCACCTTTAAAATGAGAATACCCAGATTTTTCTCCTACTACTCAGGTCCTCCTTGTCGATATCTTTCTCTCTAGAACCAAGGTGTACGACTTCTTCGCTTCCTGCATTTCTAAGGAACACTTCTACGGAACTAATTGGGAGACTAAGTGATCCAATCTTGTAGTGCATTGGTATAACAATTTTGGGTTGGAGCACATTTATCGTTTTCCAGCATTCACTAACTGGAAGGGTATATGTCTCTCCCACTGGAATAAAGAGCACGTCTACATCTCCAAGTTTTTCTGCATGCTCGTGTGTGAGAGCATGACCCAGGTCACCTAGATGGCAGAAATTTATTTCTCCGTGTTTAAATTTGAAAACAATATTTTTGCCTCGTTTAGAACCTCCAGCCTCGTCATGAAATGTCTCTATTCCAGTTATCTCAAAACCTTTCTCAGAGTATTTGCCGGGCTTGTTAATTAGTTTGCAATCTCTATTTTTTACCACGCTTTTGCAGTTGTGGTCGAAATGGTCATGACTCATGAGCACAATATCTGCTTCTACAGAAGGTACGGGAAGCCCGATAGATTTCCCATCGTGGGGGTCTGTGACAATGCTGGACTCTCCCTGCACCTTAAAGCACGCATGTCCATACCATGTGATACGCATCTGCATCCCCTTTTTTATTCTTCAAATGCAACGCCGCAGTTTGGACAGGAGGTTGCGTCTGCATCCACCTCTGCTTTGCAAATTGGACAGAGGAATTTTACTTTCTTTGGCTCTTCTTTTTCTTTCTCCTCCTCTTCCTTTTCCCTCATCTCTTCTTCTTCCGTCTTTTCCTCAACTTTCTCTTCTTCCTTCTCTTCTGCGGGTTTTTCTTCTTCAACCTCTTCCTCTTCTTCAACTTCAGTAGTTTCAGGTTTTGGCTTTGCCGTCTTCACTTCAGCTCTGACCGAGGGTTTGTACGAAGGTACAGTCATTGACTTCCAGAGCCCGAACACAGCCACCGCGTCGGAGAGGAATAGAAGGATTGAGGTGCTTGTTTTATGTGGATACATGCCAGATAGGTAAGCAGAGATGACTGCAGCATATACGACTACACCCAATATGAACAAAATCACCCAAAGATAGAAACTGCTTCCCGTCTCTACAGATACTTCCCTTACTTCTGCTATGGACTCCTCTTCCTCTTTCAATTCTTCAATTTCTTCCACGGGCTCCACTTCTTCTTTCTCTTCTTCTGGGAGCTTTTCTTCTTCCTCTGCTTTTTCTTCCGGTTTTTCCCTCTTCGGAGGACTCTTCAGGGTTTTCTTGAGTTTTTCCTCATCTGTCTCTTCCTTCACCACTTCCTCCTCTGTTTTCTCCTCCTCTTTTTCGACCTTTTCCTCTGGTTTTTCCTCTTCCTTTTCTGTTTTTTCTTCACCCATCAATTCTTTCTCAAGAGCTTCAATTTCTTTCAGCAGTTCCTCATCCTCTTTATTATTCTTATCTTCAGGCATAGTTATCAGCCAATAGAAGCCATCCCTTGATATAAATTTTTCGTGAGGTTTAGAACTTCTCTGACACTGAAGAAAAAATATATCTCCCACATTTCATTCTACCACCATGGAGACCGCAATTGTGTATTGTGAGGGAAAGTTCGGAACATATACTGGTAAAACTGCAAACGGGCTTGTAAGATACTCTAAGAGGTTCAGAATAGCTGGTGTAATTGACAGCACCAAAGCTGGGAGAGATGCTGGGGAGGTGCTTGATGGGATTCCAAACGGCATTCAAATTTATGCGACACTGGAAGAAGCCATTGCAGCAGTCAAAGATGCAAGATTCTTTATAATCGGGGTTGCCACAATCGGCGGGCTTTTACCGCGGGAGTACAGGGACATCGTAAAGAAAGCAATTGAGCACGGGTTGAATATCGTATCTGGATTGCACGAGCATCTTTCAGAGGATGCTGAACTTGCAGCCCTTGCCGCTGAATATGGAGTTAAGCTGGTAGATGTACGAAAACCCAGACCTCTTAAGGAAATGCAGCAGTTCCGCAATCTTTCTAAAGGTCTTAGATGTTTGCGAATCCCAGTGCTTGGCACAGACGGGTCCATAGGAAAGAGAACCACCGCTCTCATCGTCACAGATGCCCTCAATTTTGCCGGAATAAAGACAGTTTTTGTGGCAACTGGGCAGACAGGCCTGATGCAAGGGTCAGAATATGGCGTTCCCCTCGATTCAATTAAAGGCGATTACATGGTAGGGGAGCTTGAGGCAGAGATTGTGAGGGCATGGAATGAGAAGAAGCCAGAGGTGATAATAGTGGAGGGACAGGGCAGCATTTCCCATCCTGCCTATGTTTGTGGCACGAGAGCAATCATAATGGCTTCACAGCCAACCGGCATAATCTGCCAGCATGCACCTAAACGCCAATACAGGAATTTTGGAAAGGAGACGCTCAAACTCCCGATGCCTGATTTGAAAAAAGAAATTGCAATGCTTGAAATGTTTTCCGACTCAAAGGTGTTTGCAATTACTCTTAACCATGAAAACATGACAAAAGAAGAGATAGAAAATTATGTAAAGGTTTATGAAAAAGATTTTGGTCTTCCCTGCTGTGATGTTCTTGTACATGGCGCTGCCAAAATTGTGGAAGCGATAAAGAAAATGCTGTAGAATGAACCAGAGGGCGATGTAGCGGGCAGCTCAGAGATGCTGTTTATTTCCTTAGAAATCTCTGCATTCTGCGATTTATCTGCAGTGCACGGTTGTCCTGCATCAGACATTCTGGCGTAATCGTTTGTTGGCGCGGGTACAGTCACCTTTGCTTGTGGTGTTCCATGAATTATTGTCTCACCGAAGACCTTGATATCATCGATGTAGAGTCCACCGAAGCCAACACTGCTGATTGGTTGTGCATAGTGGTTTGCCAGCGTAGAGTTTGTGACCACACGGAATCTGAGCAAGACCACAGACCCTCTCCAACCAGATAGGTCAACATTCAATCTGTAGAGCGAGCTTGCAGGCACCCAGTATGCTTTATCCCCTGTTTCTGTGACACCAGTGTAGGTTTGGATTCCCGGCCTTATTGGGTCTAAATCTGGAGCATTCTCCCAACCAGAAACATTCCAGCCGCTTCGCACACCAAGGCAGATGGGCTGCCAGGTCACGCCATTGTCTGCACTCACTTCAACTCTGAAACCGTCAGGAGGTCTTCCGGTGCCGCCTGTACCCCAGTTTACATTGAATCTAAAGTAGGCGGAGAGCGTAGCATTCCTTGCATTGGTCAGGTCAATGGGCCTTGTGATCAGCGAGTTGTCAATGCCACCAGAGAAATAGCCAGTGCTAGGATTGCCATTCCACCAGACACCAGAACCCCTGTGCGCCCTGTTTGCATCCTGTATATACTGCCACTGGTCTGCCACATTGCTTGCACTTCCTGTGTTTTTCCTCGTTATTTTCACCTCAACATCGTCAATGTACCAGAAACCGCCGTTACCTGTGTTCTCAGATTTTGCAAGGAACTGGAAGGCAATCTTTATCTGTCTCGTTCCACTAGCAGGGATGAATTGGGTGAGGTCAAATTCGGCATATTCCCAGCCAGCAGTGCTTCCTGCACTGCTTCCCGAATATGCATATGTTATCGGATTCCCATAAGCATCTACATAGAGGCCAGTTGCAAGATTGTTTGGATAGTTTTTGGTAGGCACCAGATATTTGAAGTTGTTAAAGCTGCCATCGGAAGTTCCAACTAACACCACGCCTCCGTTTTTACCAACCACCATGTTGTATCTGTGATAGAATGTGAGTTTGGCAGTAGCCATGTCAGCGCTCAATGTGATTGCAGGCGTGAGCGTATAGTTACAGCCGTTTGTGTTTATTGGCCTTGTTAGTGTTATTGCCATCGGCTGTGCAGGATTTGCAGCAGTTGGGACCATTGGTGGGGCAGTAACATCGCCACCCCAGTCCTCTAGGGCTTTGAAGATGGCATCAAAGATTGCTTGGAGTTCATTACCTGTGGGAGCATAGAAATACTGATCTCTCCATGTATGCCCTCCGCTCGAGAATGGTCCTCTCTTGAGTATCTGAAACGATGCATCTGCAACAGGCTGTAGATAACTATCTACGGCATCACCGCCCAAACCAATTATAAACACAGGCACTGTGGAGTTAAGCGTTTTGCCACCATCAAATCTGAGTGCAGGTACACCACCCCATGCGTTTCCCCTGATATCATTTATGGCGTTTGTGTTGGCTGTGCCATAAGGGTTGTTGTAGTTTGAAGCACCATCCGTGAGAACAATCAATGCAGGATAGTGGCTTCTGTTATAGCCCACTCTTTGCCCACCAACATACTCATTGTCCACGAGCCACCTTGCGCCAAAACCAATTGCATCTGTAAGTGGAGTATTTCCGTATGGGCCTCTTGCGTCAAACGCATTTTTGATGGTTTGCATGTTCGTGGTAAATCTATTAATTACATGAACCCATGTATATTGATAAGCATCCCCATAATTTGCAGCCCAATAGGGATTTGTATATGTATAGCTCCTGAGATTTACTTCTCCGGCTGTAACACCCGAGTGAGAGAACATTGTCAAGCAGGCCTCATCTCCAAGTGTAGTATTCATTTTATCTAAGAACGCAAAGAGAGCGTTTCTTGTAGCGGTCCATTTTCCAGGATTGCCTGGCCAATCATCTCTCATAGACCCACTAGCATCTATCACAATATGCACGCTCATTGGCAATCTGCCGCCACCAGTTGCCTCTGTCATGTAGAATGAGCTTGGATAAGTGTGAGCTGATTTGTTGGTCTTGTTGAAGCCCTTCATCTCCTCCCAGTTCCTTATAATGTTGACATCTACATTACCTACTGGGTCCATGTATTCCAGCGGGGCCTCGCCATTGATCCGTAAGAGTGTTGCCTCATGCTTCCAGTTCATTGAAACCTTTGCTGGGTCTTCGAGGTCATCGTAGAAATAGTACACCTCAATTCGTTGCTCTGCCAAATTGTTCGGGCGAAGGAATTCAACACCCACAAGCAGGCCATCAGGGTCCACATTTGCCCTGATTGGTTCAATGCCTGCAAATAATGGCGTCCAGATAACTTCTGCGGTCACCTTGCCATTTTGAGTTTGTCCAGAAACATCTCTATAGCTTGCAGGCACATGCACATTCTGGGAGCCGATAACCGTATCGCCATCTAAGAATCTTACAATCACGTCCGCATCTTTTCCTCCCCAGTTTGTGATGTTTGCCTTAAGCACATAGGATTCGCCAAGCTGTGGGTTCAATTCTGGCAAAATTATGTACTGCCTTGTGTTTGTGCCTGCAAACATATCGGGTGGTGTTACTCTAAGTTCTGGCTTGTTATCCAATCGCCCGAACCAGTGGATAACTCCATAGAGGAATTCTGCCACTGCACTCGTGTTTGTGGTGTAGGCAAGGTCGAAGGAGAGGTAGGCAGAATGCCAGCCCGAGTTGCTTGCTATGCCGGTGCCTACAACATTGTCGCTTGTTCTTGTCCAGTAACTCGTTCCATCTGCCCAGAACAACGGGATAGCGGAGGCGATTTTGGTGTAGGAACGCACATTGTAGGGGGCAATGCTGGCATTATCAAATCCAATATACATCCCATTAGTTACAGGGTTTTCCCGGACGCCATAAACCTCTGTTTTCGCAACCACACTACCAGTTGTGCTTGCACCCATGATGTTCTGGTAGAAATCAGGACGGTTCTGCACCACGCTATCTGCAAGAATGTTTCTACCGATGAGCAGGAAGGAAACCTGGTCAAGCCCAGCACTCAGATAGTTCTGGATGACATTCATATCGTTGTTGGTGAGGGTGTTGTAACCACCGCCTGCACTGCATGCACCAGTAACCCAAATTATGCAGCTATAGTTTGAGGCATTATATGCGTTGTTGTCTCTATCCTGTCCGCGCGGAACTTTCTGAACATCTAAATTCACACCGACAGTGTAGCCAAGCAAATTAAGGGCTTTCAGCACATGCGCTGCAACATCTGGATTTGTTCCACCGCCACCATTCTCAGATGAGGAATCGTCATCTACAAGCAATGCAGTGTAAATAACTTCAATTTTGAACACAGCTACATCTGAAACATAGACATTATTTGCCTCGTTTGTTTCATCAATTTCGTTATCTGGGTCGACCATAACCTTCACAATGTAACTTCCCACTCTATCAGGCACCCACTGGAATTTGATAGATTTCCAGCTTCCATTGCCAGCAAGATCAGTGACATTGTCCAACAGGGTCTTTGGCTGGTCGTTAATGTAGAGACGTGTCCTCACACCTGTAAGATTCACATTTCCATTGTTTCTGATGATTGCAGTGATGTTTACTGGCTGATTATACCTGGGAGTTAGGGGTTCAATTGTCTGCCCTGCAACTGCCACATCCACACCAGTCCTCAGGTCAATCCCTGCAAGCCAGTTGATTACTTTGTACACAATCACCGCCTGGTCTCCTGTGCTGTTTATTCTTGCAAATTCAAAACCGAACACAACTGTCTTGTAAGTGGAGGCGTTATATTGAGTGGCGAGTACACGTGTGGAAGAAGTATCGTAAAATACAGGTCTTGCTCCTGACACAGGGTTGAGCTGCCTTGCGATTGTGAATGGTGAAACACTCTGCAGCGGTGGATTGAGCCCACTTGTATCTATCCAGTTAGCACCAGGATTTGTGCCAATTAATCTCGCAGGCATTGCGATAGTGTTGCTGATTCCTGCACCAACCTTATTTGTAAACCAGGAAGGCACGGTTTCAAAGATGTTCTGTCCTATTAGCCACAATCTGCCTCCGTTGTCAAGGAAGGTGTTGAGATTGTTTTGGTCATTGGCTGTAAGTGTGCTGTTGGTGCTGCCTCCCATCCATATAACCACATCATAATCTTTTAATTTCTTTTCACCCGTGTTGTAACCAGGACCATCTGCACCGCCAGAAACAACTGCAATATCATACCGCAAGTTTGTGGAAATCAGGGCAGAAGCCATGTAGGAAACCACATCGTTCGGACTACCAGTGAGTGCTCCATCATCATCGACAAGCAAAATCCTGGGCGTGACCACCACCGTCACATTTGCCCCGATTCCTGTGAGATTTCCAGGCATCACATTTGTGATGTTAACACTGATGCGATGCACGCCACCTGGCTTTGCCTCCCAGTATGTGAACACAAGGGTTTGCCCATAGCCAGAAACTGAGATGTTCGTGGTATAATTCCAGTTACTAAGTGAATCATTAAAGGTAATTGTAGCGTTCTGTGCTGCTCTTGCCTTTAAGTTCTTTATCACTGCAGTGATTGTGACATTATCTCCCCTTGTAGGAGACTGATTGCTTAATAATATGCGGTCCACAATTAGCTGAGGCAAGCCCTCACCAGTAACTACATTAATCGTGATCTGGGCTACAGTAGTATGGCTCTTGTTGTCCGTGGCATTAATAATGCCAGTATACCGGCCAGGCATAACGGTTGGTGAAAGCGAGAGATTTTCCGTAATGAACTTCCAGCCAGATGTGTGGTTCATTTTTATCGGGTATCTGAATGTAGTGTTATCTAATTTCTGGAGGTCTATATACACAGAATTGAAATTTAGGTCTGTATCCTTTACAATAACCCAGACACGAAATGCCTTTCCTGTTTCCACAACTTCAGGTTCTGTTCCTCTCTCTAGAATCTGCGGCGGAGCATCTAAATCTATGCCTGGTAATCTTCCCTGCCATATCATCATGTTTTTCGCAGTATCAATGACCACAACAGTGATGTTTGATATTACAGTATATGTGCCCGTAGTGTTCCAGCGCCACACCTCTCCTGACTCCCAGAAATCGCCGAGATTTACTGTAGAATCACTAACAGTTTTGACAAATACGGCAGTGGGCACCACATCTGTGAGCGTGATTACAATGTTTATCAGATTTTTTGAGAGCGGTTCTCCGCCCTTGTGGGTAAGATTAATGTAGTACTTGTATTGCCCAGCTGCGACCTCACTAATTCCTCGCTCTCCTTCAATTTCCACAACTCTCTTGCCTTCCGGTGGAGGAAATGTCTGTACCCATACAAAGATCGTGCTGAATAGCGTCACTGTTATCGCTAGAATCAGCAGCGTTGCAATCACATCCGAAACACCTTTCTTCAAACTTCTATTTCTATTCTTCATTTTTATCACCACCTTTTGATTTTGTTGGTCTCAAAACTTTTACAGTAACATTCCATACGGCAACAAAAACAGTAAATTGAGCAAAAATGCTAAGATAATTTAGATTTGTAGATTCACATCTGGTATCCGAGTTTACCATGCAATCAATCGGTGCATTTTCACAATTGGTAGAGGGATTTTGTGTCTCCACAATTGCCTCACTGCAAACATGCTTCTCCTTTTCTTCAGTGATCTCTGGCACTAACTCTTTTGTTACATATGCTTGCATTCCATGAATTATGGTCTCACCGAAGACCTTGATATCATCGATGTAAAGTCCACCGAAGCCAACAGTGCTGATTGGTTGTGCATAGTGGTTTGGCAGCGTGGAGTTTGTGACCACACGGAATCTGAGCAAGACCACAGACCCTCTCCAGCCAGATAGGTCAACATTCAATCTGTATAGCGAGCTTGCAGGTACCCAGTATGCTTTATCCCCTGTTTCTGTGACACCAGTGTAGGTTTGGATTCCCGGCCTTATTGGGTCTAAATCTGGGCTATTCTCCCAACCAGAAACATTCCAGCCGCTTCGCACACCAAGGCAGATGGGCTGCCAGGTAACGCCATTATCTGCACTGACTTCAACTCTAAAGCCGTCAGGAGGTCTGCCAGCACCACCCACACCCCAGTTTACATTGAATCTGAAGTAGGCAGCAAGCGTTGCATTTTTTGCGTTTGTGAGATCAATGGGTCTTGTGATAAGTGCGTTATCAATGCCACCAGAGAGATAACCCGTTGATGGGTTTCCATTCCACCAGACACCAGAACCCCTGTGGGCTCGGTTTGCATCCTGTATATACTGCCACTGGTCTGCTACACCTGCTGCGTTTGCACTGTTTTTCCTCGTTATTTTTACAGTAACATCGTCGATGTACCAATAGCCGTTGAGACCAGCACCACCGAACAGATACTGGAATGCCACTTTTATCTGTCTTGTGCCACTTGCGGGTATGTACTTTGTGAGGTTGACCTCTCCGAACTCCCAGTCACCTGTGTTACCTCCACTGTTACCAGAATAAACCCAGTTCATCCAGTGACCATAGGCATCCTGGAACATGAAAAGCAAGGTATTTGTAGGATACGGTTTTGTGGGCTCAATATATTCATATTTCCAGTTACTATCACTTGTTCCCACCATTATCACGCCCCCATTGAAGAAGGGCACGAGAGAGAACTTGTGATAGAATGAAATGTGCACACTTTCCATCTCTGATGAGAGTGTGAACGCAGGTGTCTGTGTGTAGTTACATCCTTCTGTATCCTTTGGTTGGGAAATAACGACTGCATTTGGTTTTACTGGATTGTATGCCATCGGAGAAATACCAGCGCCGCCACCACCACCTGCCAATGTCGCACCCTCAAACGGGAGAATTGTATGGATCCAGCAATTGCCACCACCACCAAAAATGTAAAGGAACCTGTTGTTGGCAGTGTATTGCCAGGCATAGTTGTTATCTCCAAAGTGTGTAGTTCTTTCATTGATTGCCGTTGCCGGGTTATCAGCCACATTGTTCAGTTGCCAGACAATTGAGCCACCTTCACTAAATGAAATGCCATTGATTCCAAAGTATCCGTTTATGCTAACTGATGCCTGGAATGAAACGGTGTGTGCACCCCATGGCAGTGAGATTGCACCGCCGCCCACAGTCTGCCATGCTCCTCCATCTATTCTGTATTGAATATTGCTTATTGTTCCAATGGTGGTGTAGGAAAGCGTGAAATTGAATGTAGCAACATAGTCGATGCTGTTTGAAGGAATGTTTGCGTTACTAGTTACACCAAGGATTGGCAAACTTGGGTTTATGGTCACACTATCTCCCTTTCCAAAAGAAAAGTGTTGATAACAGTATTGGATAGAGACAGAGCTCCCGCTTGTAGCATAAACTGTGGGCGAGCTTATGGTATATTGCCCTGGGATTTCGTTAGAGGGAACATATTGGACCACAGAATCCACGCCAAAGTTGGTCTGATAGGCACCAAAGAAGTCGGTATTAAAGGATGTGCCACCAAACTGGTCCTGTCCGAAGATTACCCTTACTGGTTGAGTAGAGGTTATCCGAAATACATGGAGATTCCCATCGCTGGGTGGAGAATTTCGACTCAATATATAAAATGATGTTGGATTTACTGTACATGTGTCACTCCAACTACCACCTGCAATTTCCTGCACCGTGACTGTTGCAGCTGTGCTACCAGGATTTGCAATATAGAATCTCCACGGCCAGGAACTTACAGACCTATAGGTCACACAATAGAGGGTCGTATCCAAACTTGTCCCACCCACTCCCATCGCATTGTCAATCTCATCATTGTCGTTTGAAAGACGATAAAGAATAATGTCATTTGTTGCAGTAACTCTAGCGTAAGCGGTATAGTGGTTGGCATTCAGTCTAGCTTCCTGCCAAGAACCTGCACCCGCCAAGGTAAGGGTATCAGTCTCAATTACTGCACCATTCGCATAGTTAACCCATTCTACGGTAACTGTAGTAGTGCCACCATATGGATTTATTGCGACCACATGCGTCTCGCCACCAAGCCTGTTTCTGATGTCGCCCATAACAACGAAATTCCTGCCTCTTCCCAGTCCATCTACCCAGTTTGCACAGTTCACATTTGAGCCCTCACTTGATGTGACCACTATTAACATCGGGCCGTTAGACACGACTCTATATACTGTCTCTGGCGTCTGGGTTTCATACAATCTTATCTGCCCTGCATTTATCGTGTTTGTATCAATTCTATCCCATTTAGGTGTTGCTCTATCAAATCTCCAGAGTGTGTAATTTGAGGTTTTATTCACACCAACGAAATAGAAACCTTGACCAAAACCTGTGTTGTCCCATGCATCTATTGGAAGGTAGAATTCGTAGATGAATGGCACCTCACCGGCGGGTTCCTTCATTCCATAGCAATTGGGATAGGAGTGATAAGTGGTGTTGGTGAGAGAGAATCCATGCAATTTTGTTGTGGACTTGTCCCAGCCATCCCAGTATCTAGCAATGTTGACATTTACATCGCTTCCAGGGTCTAGGTATTCCAGTGGTGCCTCTCCATTGATTCGCACAATTGTTGACTCATGCTTCCAGTTTCTTAACACTCTTGATGGTTCTTCTAAATCATCATAGAAGTAATAAACCTCTATCCTTTGCTCTGCCAGGTTGTTGGGACGCAGAGCTTCAATGCCTGCAAGCAAGTTCTCAGGGTCCACATTTACCCTGATTGGCTCAAATCCTGCAAACAGAGGAGTCCAGATAACCTCAGCAGTCACTTTGCCATTCTGGGTTTGCCCAAAAGCATCCCTGTAGCTTGCAGGTACATGCACATTCTGAGAGCCAATAACCGTATCGCCATCAAGGAATCTCACAATCACATCCGCATCCTGGCCTCCCCAGTTCGTGATGTTGGCTTTAAGCACATAAGATTCACCAAGCTGTGGATTAAGCTCCGGCAAAATTATGTATTGCCTTGTGTTCGTGCCTGCGAACATATCTGGTGGTGTTACCCTCAGTTCAGGTTTATTCTCTAATTTTCCAAACCAGTGGATAACTCCATAGAGGAAATCTGCGGCTGCACTAATGTTTGTAGTGTAGGCGAGGTCGAAGGCGAGATAAGCAGAATGCCACCCACTTACATCCCTCAACGCACTCCCGACAACAAGGTCACTCGTTCTATACCAGTAGTTAGACGCATCAGCCCAGAAGAGTGGGATTGCATTTGCGGTGTTTCTGTAGCTTCTTGCTAGGTAGTTGCCAGAGAAACTTGCATTATCCATTTGGAATGCAATTCCGTTTGTGATAGGGCTCTCTCGCACTCCATAGACAACCGACATCTGAATTGAGCTGCCCGCAGTTATATCTGCACCGAGATAATCCCTCTTAAAATCAGCAGGCACATTTGTGTCTGAGAGCACACTTCTCCCGATCAGGAGAAATGAAACCTGGGTGGGTGCACTTGTTAGATAATTCTTTATGTCAGTGATGTCAACAGCAGTTAGCGTGTTTGCAGGTGCAGTACCTGTAGTCGTCCCGGTGACCCATATCACCGTGTTGTAGTTTCTGAGCGGGTATTTTGTCTGGTTTCTGCTCTGCCCGATTGGAACCCAATCAATGTCCAAATCATAACCAACAGTGTAGCCAATCTGGGTGAGCGATCTGACCACATTTGCTCCCACATCCAGGTAGCCACTTGTGTTGGAAGAATCGTCATCTACAACCAGCACTGTGTAAATGACCTCAATCTCAAAGACACCCATCTCGCTAACATAGACATTGTTCTCCTCATTCGTTTCCTCAATCTGGTTTTTGGGGTCAATCATTGCTTTAATCACATAATTTCCTACACCTGGAGGAGTCCATGAAAACGGAGGCAGTGTCTTTGAGTCCCCGTTCGGGTCAAGGGTCACCATTTGCACCAGCGTTGACTCAAATTTTCCGTTGATTATCAAGCCAACTTCAGTGGTCTGTCTTGTTTCACCGTTGTTTCTTACAGTCACAGTAATGTTCACAGGTTGATTGTATCTTGGATTCAGTGGTGAAATCACCTGTCCTGAGACCGCAAGGTCTTCTCCTGTTCTGTTGTTTATTCCACCAAGCCAGTTCACAATTTTGTAGGCAATAACTGCCTGGTCTCCCGTGTCTCTTATCCTTCCAAACTCATGGGGCATTGCCACAACCCTGTATGCACCAGCCTTATACTGTGAGCTAACAATGTTCGTCACTCCATAATCTGTAAATAGGGTCTTTGCACTTCCTAGGGTGAGTTTTCTAGCAATGTTGAATGGAGACGCAGATACCAGTGCAGGTGTGAGCGAAGAAGTGTTAATCCAGCCAGTGCCAGGGTCTGCACCACGGAGAGATGCAGGTAGTGGAATGGTACTTACACTGCTTATCCCAAGCATTGTGTAGAGGGAATTTGCGCCTTCCAAAATGTTCTGGCCAACAAGCCATGCCCTCCCGCCATTGTTCATGAATCTTGATAAGTTGTTCTGGTCGTTGGTTGTAAGTGTGTAGTTTGCCCTACCACCAACCCAGATTACTACATCGTAATCTTTCAGTTGCTTATCGCCACTGTCGTATTTAGGTCCATCCGCACCAGCAGCCACCAGAACTACATCGAATTTTATATTTGAAGCGGTGAGCGCTGCAGAAATATTTGAAACACAATCGTCAGAACTTCCTGCGATTGCGGCATCATCATCCACAAGAAGGACCTTCGGGTTTACAACCACAGTAATATTTCCAGGCGTTCCTGTCAGATTACCAGGCATTACATAGGTTATTGTCACTTCAATTTTATGAAGACCCCCGGGGGAGGCAACCCAGTCAATAAACGCCATGTTTTGTCCGTAGCCAGAAACTGAAAAATTCGTCAGGTTCCCAATTTCAATACCAGAGGGATGAAGGTCGCTGTAATCAATGAATGTAATGACAGAGGATTCAGCTGCCCTCTTCCCCATGTTTTTGATTATCGCATTAATTGTGACCTTTTCACCTCGCGTGGGCGAGCCATTTGAGAGTTCAATCATCTCCACAACAAGCTTTGGCATTCCCTCCCCCGAAACAATGTTTATTGTGAGCAGCGCAGTGGTGTTGTGTCCCTTCATGTCCACAGCCCATAGCATCACTGTGAATTTGCCTGGTTCCATGTTTTCGTTAAGAGAAAGGTTTGCGGTTTCAAATCTCCAGCCCACAGTATTGTTCATTTTGATTGGTTGGGGAAACCTTACAGGGTCTATTGAAGAGAGATTTACATAGACGGAATTGTAGTTCAGGTCAGCATCTCTCACTATTGCCCAGACCTTGAATTCATGTTCAATGACCACAGGGTCTGGTGTGGTGCCACGCTCCACTATGGAGGGAGCTTCATCTGGAATGTAGCCAGTAAGGAGTGCCTGCCAAACAACATAGTTTTTAATCGGATTCACAATTTTAACGCTCACATTTGAGATGAAGGTTTTAGAGAGGGTCCAAGACCATACATCACCGGGCTGGAGCAAATACTTGGTAGTGCCGTTTCTTATATTCAGCACATAGCTAGAACCATCGGCTACAACTGAAACATAGATAACCGTTGAATTGTATTCTAGCGGTTCACCGTTTATGTGCGTGAGATTGATGTAGTAGGTGTATGGAGAGACGCCTTTAATTTCCATTCCACCTCGAAGTTCAGTTTTTGGATAGCCCTGAGCAGGGGGTAGAGCATGCACCCACAAAAAAATCGTAGAAAACAAAACTACGGTGATAGTGAGAATCATAAGCTGAGCTAAAACCTCTGAGACCCCTTTTTTGCCCATGCGGAAGGAATTTCTCCTGCCTTTCTCGTGAGAATTACACCCTTCTTTCATGCTCTCACCACAGGGAGTATGAGTTTCTCCCTATATATACTTTCATTGGAAAATACCATTGAGAGTACCATAAAAGAGGAAAAATAAAAATGAGCGAATGAAAAACTGTTAGACCATATGGAGAGCCCATTCAAATGTGAGGTGCGTTGCCCGCTAATTATTTCGGTTGAGGGAAATCAATATTATCAAAATTCATTGGAAGAATTTTAGGGCACCTATTTGTGCCACCACCAGGCCAGGTTGCTGGCAACCCATTGTTACTCATGTCTCTGTCACCATCAAAGAAAATGCTTGTTGGAAACTCCTGGTTTATGTCCTCGTAAAGCGAGAGTTGGGCCAATGCATGATCTAACCATATCTTCACATTATGCTCGGGGGTGGAATCTATTCTCAATGAGACTAATTCAAAGTCTCTCAGTCTTGATACCATACTGACCATGTGGCATCCGACCAACTTACTGTAAGGTTGCATATTTGTGATATTTGATTTACTTCTGAGACTACATATGATTTCCTAGCCTCAATTTCACTCTCGGGATAGACTCCCCAGTAGTCCACATCCATGTAGGCATCAGGAGTAGAGTTAGAAATATCCAAGATAACATACACA
The DNA here is from genome assembly GCA_038874435.1 of Thermoplasmata archaeon. Taxonomy (NCBI): domain Archaea; kingdom Methanobacteriati; phylum Thermoplasmatota; class Thermoplasmata; species Thermoplasmata archaeon. The sequence continues at coordinate 2,892 of JAVZCK010000019.1, read as the reverse complement.
GATAATAGAATAATGGGTGTTCGGTTGAGTGGACTGTATATCATATACTCCCTGTAGTATTTCCCACTAGGATTAGGATTGCTGTGATTTTCAATACCAAAATCTATTTTCTCTAGTTGAGTTTTTACCCTATTAAAATCTAAACTTTCGACTTCTGATGGCTTCAAAGTGAGCCTTGTGGCTAACCCATTCACATAATGGGTCGTATCAAATGGGAAATTTTTGGACCACGGAATTATAAAAATAAAAAATGAGAAAGAAACACAACAAAATATCACAACAAAAATGATAACAAGAATACTCCATCTCCTCAAAAGCATCTTCCACCTCCTTACGGTGAGCCATCATAATATCTAGTAAAAATTGTAGGGCTTCCAAGAGTTCCCGCTGTATAATGTCCTGCGGCTTTTTCAACTGAAGTTGGATCATATTGTCTGTACCACCATATCATTTCAGTCGAAGATATTGGCGTACTCTCATGGTAGCTAATCCCAGAGGTCCACGGGAGGTGTGTAGAAAATCTGTAATTACTAAAATAGTACATCTGGGGCCAGTACTCTTTTCCATCCCTCGGTTTTCCTGAGTTATATGGCATATCAAAGAATGGCATACCTGTTTCTGTGAATTTCACTAAATCAACTTCTTGACCATAAGAATCTTCTCCTTTGTTCGGTTCCACCCCATACACCCAAACCCAGTGCTGGAAGTCTTCTACTTTTAATGTTACTCCTGCATTCCAATCTGCGAGAAGTTCCCATCTACCCTCACCTGACCATGGGTCATAAAAGTAGAACCAAACGCCTCGCCAGGGAGCTAGTTCTCCATTTGCTGAAAGCAAGTCCACCATCAGACCTATTGTAAAATCTCCATCGGAACTGTAAAGACCGCCATGTTCAAATGTATTGTATAGAGGTCTACCTCCTTGAGATATCTGGTAACCGATCCACAGAGAAGTAAAGTCTGGCACATCTAACCCTCTTCCATACATCACTCTATGACCTTCTGCATCGTGGTATGTGAACACATGGATTCCCTCTCTATGCACTCTGGTATCCGTAAAATCACATGCTCTCAGATTGTGATGGTCGGATACAACTGATGGTTTCTTCTCGTAGTTGTTTGCATTATTTTTTGTTGACATTTTTATTCACCTTATTCTTCTTCATAGATACCTTCGGATGTCATACTACTCCATCCGATTATATAGGTGTGTCGTTCCCAATCTAACTCTACGCCTAGGAGAGATGCAATTTCAAAGCAAGCTGTTTTTGAGAAATTTTTATCCTTTGTCTTTTTAGTAGGATCCGTGTCCATACTAGCTGGAATAAAATCCGCTTTGATAAATGATCGTGAGGGTATGTTGGTGGAATTGAATCCATACAAAGTGACTGAGATATTATAGGTATATAGTCGTCCATAATTATCATCTGGTATTTTCCAAATTGTGCTGATACTCCAATCTGAGCAATCGTTTTTTCCAGAAATAATTGGTTTATAACCCGCATTCGTGAGATTATTTGCGCCAATTATTATGTTGTAATTTTCAGTATCGTGTTTCAGAAAAATTGTGAGAGACACCACCCCTTCAGCATTGTTGAGACCCCACAAGGAAGAAGGCTTAGTACTTAAAGTTACCAAAATTAACGCTAATACGGTAAATGATATAAGTAGAAAAATACTAATCAGGATAAAGATGGATTTGGTTACCTTTCGCATAAAAATACTCCTCCCCTTATGGACTTCCATCGTAATACCTTGTATAAATGTCAGGATGCATCGTGAAAAAGTTATAAGTTGTATATTGCTGCCAGAACCAGACCATTATCGTGGAGGAGATCATCGTTCCATGAGAGTAGATATAATTAACCGTCCAAGGTAAGTAGAAGTTAATTTTCTGATTGCCCTGTCCATCATACAATCCCAAGGGCCATAAATCTCCATACGCGTCTCTATACATGTTATCACCAGTGAAACAAACTCTCACAACTTTCTGAACATATCCTAATGCTCTGATGTTTTCTGGGTCTGATTGGAGTGTGTTTTCCACTTTCCACACCCAGACCCAATGGCTGAAGCCCTCAACTCTCAGTGTAACTCCTTCGTTCCAGTCACTATTCTCATTTCTCCAAGTTGCAATCGTCCCTTGATGTTTTAGATACTCTATCATTGTTCCAAACAATTTATCACCTGCCAATACATCTCTTGTTGTATATATCGGATATCCTCTTCCCTCATAAACATCAGCTAAGGACCAGCCCCTTGAGAGACAGACTAAATCCCAATAACTAGGTTGCTCGCCAGCATCCCACAAGGTTCTATGACCTCCTGCATCATGGTATGTGTAGACATGCAAGCCCTCTCTTTTTACCCTCCCACTGTCTGTAAAATCACATGCTCTCAGATTGTGATGGAAATCATAGATTACCTTAACTGGTTTCTTTGCTGAGACATCGTACACAACCCAGAAATACCACCAGTCGTGCGGATGCGGGTCTAAGCCTGGGTCATCGTGGAACGGATAGTAGAACCAGTATTGGATACCGAGGAGATTGTCTTTCTGGAAGCCCTGGAGGTATACTGTAGTAATGGACTTTTTCTCTTCAAGCGATTTCGCATAATATTTCATTCCACTCATGTTCGACTTTGCCAGTGCGTTATTAATTGCATCATCACTGTGCCATCTTCTATTTGTGCCACCACCAGGCCAGGTTGCTGGCAACCCATTGTTACTCATGTCTCTGTCACCATCAAAGAAAATGCTTGTTGGAAACTCCTGGTTTATGTCCTCGTAAACCTGAATCGGTGCCAGGGCCCTTGCCAATGGTGCCCATGGCGGTTCATCTCCGTTCCTCACATCGCTGGTATATACATTCATCCACACAAAACTTCCAT
>JAVZCK010000018.1 GCA_038874435.1 Thermoplasmata archaeon | reverse complement strand
CTTAGAAAAGAGAGGGTGTCCCATCTTGCTCCAAATGGGACACACTGCGAATGCTTCCTTTCTACCCAAGGAGGTTTTTATATGCCACTCCCAAATAAAGATTTGTAATGGCTATTCTTTATGACCCAAAAAATGGGAGACAAACCGGAGAAAGTGACAGCATCTGAGATAAAGAAAACAATTGCATCCTCTCTGGGTGCGGCTTTTGGGATTGTGATTGGTATGGTGTGGACCCAGGTAGTCCTGGGAGCTTTTGCAACCGCTGGAGTTAATCTTTCAGCAGGGGCAATGCAAGGGAACTGGGTGGGTCTAATAATGTTTGTAGTAACTGCGATAATTGTGACATTTATCTGTGTTCTGGCAATCGTTTACATAGGAAGATGGGGTGCGAAATCCGAAGAGAAGAAATAAATCCCAGCAATTTCTATTCCTTTTCTATTCTAGCTCATTCCAGCAAACCGTTTTTCTATCAAGTAGCAGATGATGTGCCCTGCGGTTATATGTGCCTCCTGAATTCTTGGTGTGTCCTTTGATGGCACATTCAGAAGAATGTCTACACATTCCTTCATCGCACCGCCAGTTTCGCCTGTAAAACCAATTGTAGTAATTCCCATTTCTCTCGCTTTCTTCATCGCTGCAATCACATTCTTCGAGTTCCCGCTCGTACTTATTCCAACCAGCACATCTCCCTTTTTCCCGAGGGCTTCTACCTGTCTCACGAAAACTCTCTCAAAATCATAGTCGTTAGCAATCGCAGTAAGAATTGAGGTGTTCGTGTTCAACGCTATAGAAGCCAGTGCCTTTCTATCTACATAAAACTTACTCACAAGCTCGCATGCCAGATGCTGGGCATCCGCTGCACTCCCACCATTACCGCACCACAGAACCTTGCCACCGTTCTCAATTGAATTGCACATCACTTCCACAATTTTTGCAATCGTGTCCTTGTGCATTTTGAGCATTTTTTGTTTAGCTTCGACACTTTCATTTACCATTCTTTCTATTTCTTCAATCATTTTCACACCTCAGTATTGATAGACGCTCCATGTCTGCAAACCTTTAAATTCAAAACTGAAATCTATCACCTTGCCTCCCAGGTTTTCCAGCTCTTTTGCAACGATATGTTTCTTGTCAAATTTACAGATGAACAGGATGTAACCACCACCACCAGCACCAAGCAGCTTACCACCTATTGCACCGTTTTTTCTTGCCACTTCATAGAGTGCATCTATTGACTGGTTTGTAATCCCACTTGCAAATTTCCTCTTGTGCATCCAGGCCTCGTGCATTAGCTCCCCAAAATCATCAAGTTTTGAGGTGAGCAGGGCTTTTTTCATCTCGATTGCCAAACGCTTGGTTTCGTCTAGTGCCTCAACTACATCTGGCTTTTTTTCTGAGTAATTCTTTATCTGGGTGTTCAAAATGTTGCCTGAAAGCCGTGTTCTCCCAGTATAGCAAAGTAAGCATCTATATTCCAACTCGTTCAGGGTTTCACGTTCAATCTTCAGGGGATTAACTATAGTGGCGTCCTTCAGGAACTCGATGAAGTTGAAGCCACCAAAAGCTGCTGCATACTGGTCCTGTTTTCCGCCTGGGATTTTCAGGTCCTTGCGTTCGATTTCGTATGCTAGTTCTGCTACCTCATAATCAGTCATAGGAATTCTTTTCCAGTGTTTCAGAACCCCTATGAGAGCCACAGCCATTGTGGAAGATGAGCCAAGGCCAGAACCAGGTGGTGCATCGCTGTGGATGAACATCTTCACGCCCCTGTGTTTCAGGTCCTCCTCAGTCATAAACCGCCTGATTACTGCTTTCACAAGGTCCAGTTCTCCATTGAAAACAAGGTCTCTATCTGTATCATACTTCACAACAATATCATAGTCAAGCGACTGAACAGAAATGCCTGGTGTCTCAACTGGAACAAGGGTAGCGTACGCAAATTTATTGATTGTGCTGCTCAAAACACAACCACCTCGTTCTTCAATGTATGGAGAGACATCTGTTCCACCGCCACCGAAACTTATCCTCAATGGTGCCTTGCTTCGTATCATCATGGTTTCCGCTCCAATAATTACTATACCTCTGAATGTATGATTATATTTAACTTTTTGTCCACTTTCATAGCCAGTGTCCTTTTCATTCACTAAGTACAAAAGCTTAAATCCCCCTGTCCCATCTTCTTATCCATGGTATTGGACAATCTTGGAAGCTCATTGCGTGAAGTTCTGAAAAAAGTTGGAATGGCGAGAGAGATTAGCCCTGAACTCATCAAGGAAATTGTCAAGGACATCCAGCGTGCCCTCCTTCAGGCAGATGTGAATGTTAAGCTAGTGCTCAAGCTCACAAAGGCAGTGGAGAAGAGAGCCCTTGAAGAGAAGCCAGCAGAAGGTGTGAACCCACGAGAGCATGTGATTAAAATAATTTATGAGGAACTCGTAAAAATTTTAGGCAATGCCAAGAAAATTCCACTCAAAAGCCAGACAATAATGATGGTTGGCCTTTATGGACAGGGCAAAACCACGACCTGTGGAAAACTTGCTAAATATTTCCAGAAGCACGGGCTGAATGTGGCACTGATTGCCGGGGATGTGCATAGACCTGCTGCTCATGACCAGCTCCAGCAACTTGCAGAGGCAACAAATGCAGGATTTTATGGTGAGAAAGGTGAGACGAAAGCTCCGAAAATTGTGAGAGAGGGACTTGCAAAAATGCAGAACTATGAGGTGAAAATCATAGACACTTCTGGGCGACATTCGCTCGAAAATGACTTGATTGAGGAGATAAAAAGGGTCGCAGCTGTTGCAAAGCCAGATGAAATTTTTCTGGTGATTGATGCAACTATCGGACAGCAGGCTGGCCCCCAAGCAAAGGCGTTTCACGAGGCCGTTGGAATTACTGGCGTAGTCATCACAAAGCTTGACGGATCTGCGAAAGGAGGTGGTGCACTGAGCGCTGTGGCTGAGACGCAGGCACCAATTGTGTGCATTGGTGTGGGTGAACACATTGAAGATTTGGAGGATTTTGAGCCCACGAGATTCATCTCCAGGTTGCTAGGCATGGGAGACCTTCAGACCCTGCTGGAAAAGATAAAGGAGAGTGGAAGCGAGGAAAAAATGGAAGAGCAGGCAAAAAAAATGATTGCTGGTAAATTTACACTGAAAGATATGTATGAGCAGATGGAGAACCTGACAAATATTGGTCCCCTGCAAAAACTCATGTCGTTTCTGCCGATAGGAGGGAATTTGGATAACAAACAAATTGAGGAAACCCAGGCAAGATTGAAAAAATTCAAAGTAATTATGGACTCAATGACAGACGAGGAACTGGAAAATCCGCATCTAATAAAGGGTTCAAGAATTTTGAGAATTGCCAGGGGTGCAGGTGTGGATACCAAGGATGTCCGAGAATTGCTGAAATATTATGAAATGTCGAAACGAGCAGCGAAGGGAATTATGAGTGACAGGAAGATGCGAAAACAGCTTGAGAAGCAGATGAAGAATTTCCAGGCGTAAATGTGTGTCATTTTTCTGTCCCGAATTATAGTGATTTCGTACGGATGTGGGGGAAAACTCTGCAACAACTGAGATAAAATTACCTATCTATTTCTATAGTGATGAATACCTACACTGCAGAGGAACTCGCTCAACTTCTCGAGATTTCTATTGCAAGGGCCGAAATCCTGGTGGAGCGAGGGCTCTGCACCTACGATGCCCTTAGTAAAATCAGCAAGGAGGAACTTGCTGAAATTAATGGTATTGGGATAAAGTGCGCTGAGAAGATAAAGTCAAATCTGGAAAAATTGAGAGAAAGAAATGGAAACGGAAACGGAAAGTTAGGTAAGGACATAAAGGAACGCTGGAAAAGGGTGAGTGAAAGTGATAAAGAGGTTTTTGAAACTAAAGAGGTAAAGGAGTTGGAGGAGGCCTACAGATACTATGATGAACTCACGAGAATTCAGCCAGAACTCCCAAAGGCCTGGGAGATAAAGGGAGAGATTCTTGCAAAGCTTTCTCGCTACTCAGAGGCCTGTGTGTGCTTCGAGAAGGCCGCAGCCCTTGCGAAAGAGGGGGAAGTTTACAAACGCAGGATTCTGGAGATTATCGCAGAGAGGGAAAGTGGAAAGAAAAAGCGAGATGTGCTCAGGGAATTGCTTGAGAGATACGATGCGTTGCTCGCAAAACAACCAAGAAATCCTGACTTACTGAAAACCAAAGCAGAAATTCTTCGTCAGATGGGAGAGACGGAGAAGGCTGAGGCTGTGCTGAGCACGATTCATGCAATCGAGAAGAGCAAAGAGGCAAAAGTCGTTCACACACCCAAGGGAATTGTTTCAAAATCGCCTTTTGCAGAGGGAGCTAGAAGTGAGAATGGAATAACCAATGGGAAAATCAATGGAAGGATTAATGGTAAAATCAACGGAAGAATTAATGGGAAAACAAATGGGAAGTCGGTTCAGGGATTGATAAATGGCCGTACCCTGCATTACAAGCCAGGGAAGATTAACGGCTTGATAAATGGGGTTGCCACAGGAAGAGGTGCGACTTACGGCAAAGTTAACGGTCTCATCAACGGGTTTGTGATGGCCCATAGAGAAGGACTCATCAACGGTGCTGGCCTTAAATACGACATTGGAAAACCAAAAAAGAAAAAGGGAGTTCCCGAAAGTGTTAAAAAAACCTGGACTGTTGTTATTGTGTTCTTCATGTTCTTTCTACTGCCCTTGCTTATCTACAGTATGTTCGTGATTTATCCAGGCATCACAATAGATGGCAAATTTGAGGATTGGGAAGGCACGACAATCTATGAAAACCCTGTCTATAGCTTACAGAATCCAAGTGTGGAGATTGGTAAATACGGTGTGCATCTCTACAGAAACTATCTCTCCTTCTATGTGGAGGTGAGAGATGCTGCGATGCTGGGTAAAGCATTCAACGAAACTGATGCCTTCTTCATGTTTGTGGATGCAGATGATAACGCAAGCACAGGCTATGCAATTTCTGGCATAGGGGCTGACTACATGGCTGTGTTTTCTGGCTGGGATTGTGCAGTAAAAAGTGCCTCTGCCTATCAATGGAACTCGAGCAGGAATCAGACAGATTTTAACGGGTTTGAAAGCAAATACAGTGGCAAAGGAGCTGTTGATGGACAACGATTTGAGGGACAGTTCACGCTCACACAGCCAGCTTCAATACCAAGGATTGTGTTTTACGCACAGGATAACTACGGGAACAGAAGCAGGGGCCAGGCCGTGGTTTCCACACATCCGGGCGCAATTGTTATCACACAAAGCAATCCTGAACATGGCATTGTTAATCATAGCCAGAATGTAGAATTGCTCCGCCTTAGTGTTGAGACAAAGGCAAAGGAGAACTGGATCAGGCAAATCAATGTGAGCATTGCAGGGAATGCCAGTGCAACTGATTTTGATGGAATTGAGTTAAGGGCTGGAAATAATGTAGTTGCTGGAAATTACACAGACGGGATGTTCCGCTTTAATGTTTCAATGCCGCTTGAGAAAAACAGTGAGATGGAAATTGGTATTTATGCGAGGTTGAATTCAAGTGCGATTGGGAAATCTGTGGGATTGAGAATTCCAAGCCGGAGCGATGTTTTTGTGGAAAATGGTACAGCAACGCTTTATTCCAGTTTTATTGGCAACACTTATGTGGAGACAGTGCCACAAGAAATTGTGATTGATGGTGCATTTGCTGACTGGCAAAATGTGATGCTTAATACAGATACTGAAAATGACACTTTCCCGCCTGGCAGATTTGTCTGGCCCAGTGTGGACATTGCAAAGTATGGAATGGTGGACATGGAGAATGTGTCCTTCTATCTCTCAACCTATGGCGTTGTGCTTGCTGGCGAGGAATTGCCAATGATTGTGGAAAGACCGAGCGAGGTTGTGACGCCACCGCCACCAGAAGTCCCTGTGCTTGAAGGCATGGACGCTTTATTCGTGTTCATAGACATAGATGGCAATCGCTTAACCGGGTTTAGAGTTTACAGGGGAGAGATGGGTGCCGAATACATGATAATGGTTACTGGGAAGAACAACACAATTTACACGAGCGAGGTTTATCATTATGAAACATACATTGTTGAACAGAACTGGACCTACTGGACCTACATGGGAAATGTTAGTGCTGCAATTGGTAGCCATGAGATGGAATGTGCATTGCCAAGAGGAATTTTGCAAGATATTGGAAACAGGAGCGTGATTAGATTCGCGACAAAGAACTGGTTTAAGGCAGGGGACTGGAGCGACAGTGCACTGATTACAAATTTGATGCGGGAAAGAATTGGTGTTCGCAACACCTATGGCACGGATGTTGTGATAAATGAAATTTACACTTATGGAAGCAATGACTGGATAGAGATTGTGAATCCAACGGAAAATCCGATTGACATTTCTGGCTGGGATATTCTGCTAGGAAACACTGTGATATACACATTTCCATCTGGTACAATAATCGGTGCCTTTGGGTCAGGAAATGAATATTTGGTTGTGACTTTCACAACTAATCCATTCCCTTCGAATTCCAGAACTGTAAGGATACAAGACCAAACAAACACACGAACAGACCAGACAAGATATCCTGCAAATCTTGGTGCTGGGCAGACCTGGGCAAGGTATTATTCGCCATACAACGGAAAACCTGTGGATACTGATACAGATTCCCATGACTTCTACATTTCGGATTCGCCCACACAAAGACAGAGAAACGATAGAGCATTGCCGATAGACAATCATCTCGTAATCAACGAAGTTTCCACATCTGGGAACTGGATAGAAATAGCAAATCCTACATCAAGCCAGATAGATGTGCGAAATTGGTATCTGCAGGCCCGCATCGGGAACAATTGGAGAACAGTATACACTTTTCAGGGAACCAACATAATAGGTGCCTTCGGGTCTGGAAGCGAGTACAGGGTTGTTACACCCACAACTAACATTGCCACAGCTACGGGGGTAAGGTTGTACACAAACACAGGGACTTTAATTGATGAAGTGCAGTTTACTACCATTCCTTCTGGTGCAACCTTATCAAGATACAAAAATGCCTATGACGGTAAGCCAGAGGACACAGATGTTGATACCTGGGACTTTTATATTTCTTCATCTCCCACAAGTGGCACCTGGAACGACAGAAAGGCACCACTCATAAATGTGGTGAAAATTGCAGACAAGCAGATAATTCTTTCTCCTGGGGAGTATGTGAACTACACAATTTACTACAACAACACAGGTGATGGAAGAGCAAGAAATGTATGGGTGAATGATACGCTCTCGCCTTATCTGGAGTTTGTGTCTGCTTCTCCTGCTCCATCGGGAATTGCAGGGAAAACTTACTACTGGAATTTCACAAATCTTGCTCCAGGTTCTTACAGCATTACTTTTACAGCAAGAGTCAATGAGAGCATTCCTCCAACTACAGCAATTTATAACAATGTGTCAGTGAATTACACTGACATACTTGGCAGAAAAATGCCAGAAAGTATCTATTCTTGTGCAATATTATACAATGCCCCTTACATTGTAGTCGGAAAAATTGTGGACAGAGAAACTGCCTCACCAGGGGACTGGCTCAACTACACTGTTTACTACAACAACACGGGCTCTGCAAATTCCAAGTATGTCTGGATAAATGATACATTGCCCGACTATGTTACATTCGTAACCTCCTCAATTCCATATAATTCAACAGATGGCAGGACTTACAAATGGGTGTTGGAGAATGTAAGCGTGGGTATGAACGCACTTACAATCACTGTGCGGATTAACACAACCGCACCTACTGGCATCACCATCACAAATTCTGTCTCCCTGAACTATACTGATGCTGCTGGCAATAAACTTCAAAATTCCAGTGCCTTTGCTAATACCTCTGTAATTGGTGCTTTTGCCTTGATTGTAATCAACGAAATCTCTTCCTATCCCAACCCAGAATGGATTGAAATTGCAAATCCCACGGATAGCAGTGTGAACATAGGTGGCTGGTATATTTATCGTGGCACTACGAGAATCTATACTTTCCCAACCGGGACTGTACTAGGACCCTTTGGCTCTGGAAGTGAGTACTTATCTGTGTCTCTGTCAAACCAATTGCCAGATACTGGTGCAATTATCACATTGCGAAGAACTGCAACTGAGATAATTGACGAGACCACTTATCCTCGTATGGATAGTGGAGAGAGCTGGGCGAGATTCAAGCATGAAGATACAGGGAGACCAATTGACACAAACACAAGTTCAGATTTCTACATCTCTTCCTCTCCCACACGAAACGCACCCAATGACAGAAAGGCACCATACATTGCCGTTGACAAGATTGCAGATGTTTCCGAGACACAGCCAGGTAGCCAAATCATCTACACAATCTACTACAACAACACAGGTGATGGAAACGCAAAGGAGGTCTGGATAAATGATACATTACCAGATGGTGTCGCCTTTGTCTCCTCAAGCATTCCATACACCTCAACAGACGGCAGAACCTACAGATGGTATTTCGGCACTGTAGTGCATGATAGCCAGAATGCACTGACAATCACTGTGCAGGTGAATGCTACTGTTGGCGATGGTGTTACCCTCACGAATATAGTCAACCTGACTTACAAGGACCAGCTGCGGAGAAGCATGCCCTCGAGCCAGGCAAGTGCACAGGTGCTCTGCAGAAGACCAATAATTCTGGTTGAAAAGGTTGTTGACAAAACGGTTGCAAGTTATGGCGAGATTCTCACATACACAATTTACTACAACAACACAGGCACGGGCATAGCAGGGCATGTCTGGATTAACGACACATTACCAGATGGTGTGGATTTTGTTTCTGCTTCTGACGGTGGTGTGTTAGATGGAAATGTGGTGCGATGGCACTTTACGAATGTCGCTCCTGGGAGCCACTATGTGACTTTGCAGGTAAGTGTGAATGTTACGCAAGGCACACTCATGAACTGGGCATTCCTGAACTACACATCGCTCTATGGTGTAAAGTTCCAAGAAAGCAGTGACAGTGCAAACACTACGGTTGTGCCTGAAACATCCTGGCACTACTCAATGCTCGGAGTGCTGGTTTTAGTGACTGTGAATGTTTTGAAAAGAAAGTATGGAGGTGTAAAAAATGATAAAAAAACTGGAAGTTGGAAAAAGTAAGGAAGGGCTTGTGCTCAAGCTCGTGCTGAAACCAGGGCAGGAGTAAAACCTATTTTCCTACCTTTTCCACCTTTGCCTTCCTGCTTACCTTGTATCCCTTTCATAGAAACTTATTTCTATCCTCTTGCTTTTTCCTGTGATGGTGAGAATTGTGACTGAAGAAATCGCAACAATGCGGGTATGGGTCAGCTCGTTGCCGGGCAGTGGAGTGGCAAAAATCAACCCAGCAGATTATGAGAAAATGGGATTAACTGATGAAGACAGTGTGTTGGTGAGAAGTGCCCATGGCTCGGTTACATTGAAAGTAGTAAGGGACGACATCTGGGAAGAGAACATCATAAGGATAAGGAAGCCAGATGCTGATACTTTGAGGGTGAGAACAGGCGATGCCGTCTTTGTTTCTGTTGTGAAAAAGGAGGAGCCAGAGGAAAAGAAAAAGAAGAAGTGAGGTGAGCCCTTGCCCATCACCGCAAGAAGAGGAAAAGAGCTTGTGTGCAAAGGTTGGAGGCAGGAGGCAATTCTGCGAATGCTCCAGAACAACCTGGAAAATGCGGAAAAACCAGATGAGTTGATAATTTACGGTGGCGCTGGGAAAGCTGCAAGGAATTGGGATTGTTATCATGCGATTGTTGAGACGCTCACAAATCTTGAAAATGATGAAACAATGCTCGTGCAATCCGGCAAGCCCGTCGGAGTTTTCCGTACCCATGAGAATGCACCGCGGGTACTTATTGCGAATGCTCATCTCGTGCCGCGATGGAGCACCTGGGAGAAATTCTATGAACTTGAAAAACTCGGACTGATAATGTACGGGCAGATGACGGCAGGGGGCTGGGCATACATTGGAACCCAGGGAATAATTCAAGGCACCTATGAGACCTTTGCCGCTGCAGCCAGAAAATATTTTGATGGAAGTTTAAAAGGAAAAATTGTGCTTACAGGTGGAATGGGAGGAATGGGTGGTGCCCAACCACTTGCTGTGAAAATGAACCATGGCGTGTGCATTGATATTGAAGTGGATGAGCGAAGAATAAAGAGACGTGTGGAGCGGGGATTCTGCGACATGATTGTTTATGATGTGGAGGAGGCACTCAAAATTGCAATGGATGCAAAAACAAGAGGAGAGGGGCTCTCAATTGGTTTGGTGGGCAACTGTGCAGAAATTGAGCCGCTGCTCGTGGAACGTGGTTTTCAGCCGGATGTGGTGACCGACCAGACAAGCGCCCACGACCCATTAAACGGTTATGTGCCAAAGGGGCTGAGTGTAAAGGAGGCAGAGGAACTGAGAAAGAGCGAGCCAGAAAAATACATCAATATGGCCATGGATTCCATGGTAGAACATGTGAAGGCAATGGTTAAATTCCTGGAAAGAGGTGCGGTGGTGTTTGATTATGGGAACAACATCAGGGCGCAGGCGTACACGAGAGGATTCAAGGATGCTTTTGCTTTCCAGGGCTTCGTGCCGCTGTTCATCAGACCAATGTTCTGTGAAGGTCGTGGACCTTTCCGATGGGTTGCGTTGTCCGGGAATAAGGAGGACATTCTGAAGACAGATGATGTTGTGATGAGAGAATTTGCCCATAACAAGCAACTGGTGAACTGGATACAACTAGCGGAAAAGTATGTGCCATTTGAGGGCTTACCCGCAAGAGTTTGCTGGCTTGGTTATGGTGAGCGCGCAAAATTCGGAAAAATAATAAATAAGATGGTTGCCAGCGGTGAACTTGAGGCCCCTGTGACAATCACAAGAGACCATTTAGATTGTGGCTCTGTGGCCTCGCCCTACAGAGAGACAGAGGGCATGAAAGACGGTAGTGATGCAATCGCTGATTGGCCATTGCTGAATGCAATGCTGAATGTGGCTGCAGGTGCAGACCTTGTGGCACTTCACAACGGAGGTGGTGTTGGAATAGGTTACTCAACCCATGCGGGAATGATTGTTGTTGCAGATGGAACTGAAAACGCGGAGAAAAGAATAGAGAGGGTGCTTACCACTGACCCTGGCATGGGGATTGTACGGCATGCAGACGCAGGATACGAAGAAGCAATTGCATTTGCGAAAAAAGCAGGCGTAAAGATTCCGATGCTTAAGTAAGGGGGAGGACCTTTATTTCCACTGCAGAGGAAGTGTTAAACACTCAAGATGGGAGGAGGGCGAAAGAAAGGGGGAGGGGGTCCATTTCCACTGCAAAAGCGGAAGAAATGCGAGAAGCAAATGGAATACAAGAAGAAGGGAATGGGAAAGGAGAGAAGAAGGAGGTTTTTCTTGTTTCTATAAGAAAAGATGTTACGGAGATAAGCGAGTTGATAAGAACAATTGGATACTCTGTGAGGGAGTGTGTTGTCCAGAAAAGAGATTTTCCAGATAGGAAATACTATGTTGGTGCGGGAAAAATCAAAGAGATAAGGGAAAGAATGAAAGAAGAGAAAGTTGATCTTCTGGTTATTAATGACCCACTTGAACCTGCACAGATTTACCATATAGAGAAAGAAACTGGAGCTAAGGTGATAGACCGGACTTCGCTTATTCTAGAAATATTTATGAGAAATGCAAACAGTGTGGAAGCAAAACTGCAGGTGGAACTTGCAAAATTGCAGTACGAGATTCCGCTGATGCGAGAATATGTGCATCGTTATAAAACAGGGGAACACAGCGGTGCTTATGCTGGCGGAGAATACATGGTTGACCAATATTTTGACCTAATTAAAAGAAGAGCTGCCAAAATCCGTAGAACACTGGAAAAGTATAGGAAGGCAAGGGAGTTGCAGAGAGCGAGAAGGAAAGAACTGAATTATGTTTCCATTGCATTGGCAGGTTACACGAATGCTGGAAAGACCACTTTACTGAATGCACTAGCTGGCGAAAAAGCCTATACCGATGATAGGATGTTTACCACGCTCTCAACGCTCGTGAGAAGAATCAACAACCTGAAATTAAAGTTCTTGCTTGTTGATACGGTGGGGTTCATTGATGGGATGCCGCTCTACATCATAGATGCTTTTCGCTCTACCTATGAAGAAATCCAGTATGCAGATGTGGTGCTTCTGCTTCTCGATGGCTCTGACTCGCCCACTGAAATTGTGAGAAAGGCACGAGTTGTGGTTAACCAGATAAATCAATATATGAGCCGATTTGGAAATGAGAAACAACTCTCAAAGAGGTTGTTGTTTGTAATAACCAAGGCAGATTTGATGGATGAGGCGAAAAGAGAAAATGCGAGGCAAGTTGTGGAGATGGAAATGCATCTGAATCCAATTGTGATTTCTGCAAGAAATGGTGAGGGACTAAAAGAGTTGGTGAAAAAAATAGAAGAGGTGACAGACGGGATAAAAGCAGAACAAATCTGAAAATTTTTTTCAGAAACAAAGTAGAGTGTTCTCGGAATTAGCATCCCTGTCTAGATTATACCTTCTCCACATTAGACACATCGGAAGACATATCCAAATCCAGTATTAGTTTCCTGATCTTTTTCTCGGTCCTTTTTATCATAGGATAGTTTTTCAGGTCATTCTCGTTGAGATAAGGAAGCATCTCCGCACAGAAGAATTTCATATTGCAGAGCTCTTCAAGTGAGTCAAGCGTACATCCAACAAAGAGTTGATCGTATAAATCTATGATGGAGGAGGTTACATCACTATAAACCTCACCGCTCTCTATATGCTCTACTACTCTCTTCAGGAGGTTCTTGTGCAGATAACTTGCCATCTGTATCGGATTCCTGAATCTTTCATTCGCATATACCCTGAGCACTCTGCGACAGAATCTTTCCATTGGTGTAAGGGGTGTTGGCTCCCTTTCTATATATTGAATTGTAAGATTTTCGGTGAGATAAAGAATTCCACTGCGGTCACCACCGAGTCCTCCATCTTTGCACTGTGCCCGTAATGAAAAGAACGGGATGACAACATATCTCGTTCTGGTTCTAATGGGTTGTGCCGTATAGGCTGTATAGAGTAGATAACTCCGGGTCTGACATAATATAGCCAAATATATGGCCACATTCTTTTACATAAGTTGCTCGCCCAAGAGAATATGGTGTTTGCATACCTTACAGCCTCCTCCATTTCCCCGCAGCCCTTCAGTTCCATGGGACTGGATTCTACGAGGATTGCCTTTCGCGTCGTCTCATAGAACTTTCTCTTTCTTTCTGTGACCTCTCTTGAGTAATGGAGAATTCTATCTATCGTCTCATCGAATTTTTTTTCTAGGAATTTCTCCATTTCTTCAGGAGTGCGGATTGCCTCTACAAACTTCTCTTCTTCCTTGGATAGAGTTATGCTCATTTTTACCACCGACATAGATTATCGATGTTTTAAGTATTAGTATTTTTCCATTTTTGTCTCTCATTAGCCAGATGTAGCCAGTATATTCTGGCTTTCGTTCTTCATATATTAAATGATACCAGACAGCATGACACATAAAGCAAGAAATATATACTGCGCCGTATCTCAAGTAAGGTGATAACCATGCGTCTAACAAGAAAGGTAATGATTACAACAACTCTCTTTGCGGTCTTGCCCTTGCTCCTGCTTTCTGCGATATCTGGAATAATGATGCAGAACATGAAAGAGAGTGCAATAAATGAAATGAGAACAAAGGTATTGAAGGAGAATGAAGTGAAGATTCTGCAGTGGATTGAGAGCAAGAGTGCCGAGGTAAATTCCTTCTTTGAGAGTTACTGGAAAGATACAAAAGTTCTTCAGGAATTTGCAGACAAGGTATACAACAATTATTCAATGTTTAAAGATGCTTACCGGCCTGATTATTATCCAGACAAGAATCACACAGGACTGCCTGGCTTTGGCTATATTCATCCCGAGTTCGGGGTCTATGCCGATTGGGAGGGTAGAGGACTGGGAAATCCCTATCTTTCCGCTAAAGTAGTGAATAATACCTTTTCAAATGAAAGTTATAGGGCATATGTGACAGAAGAACTCCACAAAGTGATGCTATTTGATATAATATTTTCGGAAATTTACAATAAGCACAATGATACCGCAGACCTTGTGTGGAATGTGCG
Source organism: Thermoplasmata archaeon (assembly GCA_038874435.1). Taxonomy (NCBI): domain Archaea; kingdom Methanobacteriati; phylum Thermoplasmatota; class Thermoplasmata; species Thermoplasmata archaeon. The sequence continues at coordinate 25,927 of JAVZCK010000018.1, read as the reverse complement.
GTTAGGTGGTTTTTCAAATTGCTATCCTTGGTTTTCTTATGAAGAACTTCTGAGAGAGGACCCTGGTTATGATGAACTAGACGATGATACACAGGACTATGTGGTTCTTGCAGACCCACAACACAATCCGCAGAAAGATGTGGTCTGGATGCCGCCATATCTTGATGCTACAAAGGGCGTCTGGATGACTAGTTGTATTGCTCCTATTTATCAGAACTCAGAGTTTATAGGAACGGTGGGCATAGATATTCTGCTCTCTACCCTAACTGAGTTTGCGAATAAAGCCAGATATACAAATGGAAGCTATGTGTTTATTCTCTCTGATGAAGGGCAGGTAATTGAGATGCCTCAGGAGGGAATAGAAGAGATTATCTGGAACGAAACACACAAGAAAGCCCTGTATGAGATACTAAAGCCCGCAGAAAGCCAGAATTGGACGGATGAGATGGTTGAAGCGATGGAAAATATAAGCCTGTTAAGCAGTCCAGACCTAAATGTTGCATCCGTGATAAAGGAAATGCTGAATGGCAGTGTCGGCGAAAAGGAAATCACATTATCTTCAGGCCAAAAAATAATCGCATTTGCACCACTTTCATCTGTAGGGTGGTCAATGGGCATAGTCATCCCTGAGGAGGAAGTACTTCATGCGGTAGAAGATGCTGCGCATAAGATGGATTCAACAATTTCCCTCGTGCCGTTTTATTTCATTATAATTACAGCAGTAGTTTTAATAGCCAGTGTAGTGGGCAGTATCTTCCTTTCGGGTGCAATTCTTCGACCATTTAATAAGGCGCTTGAGAAGTTTAGAGAAACAGCAGACAAGATAAGTAAAGGCGAAACCTCTGAGCCGTTGAAAATAGAAACCGAGGAACCTGTAATTGAAGAGATTGCAAAGGCCTTCCAGAGGTTGCAGAACACTGCTGTTATTGCTCTTAAGGAGCTAGAAGAGCAGGAAGGAAAGGGAGGCAAACATTGAGTGAAACAAGGGAATTGCTAGAAAAAATGCGGAACATAGTGGTGGATGCAGCAGGGCCTATTGCGGACTTTGTCATAAAAAAACAGGTAAGAGATATGGGTTATACATTAGAAACAATCCCAATAGATAAATTACCCTTACTTGTGGATAAAGTGGTGGAGAACGCAATCTACGATAAAGAAAAGAGAATTGAAATCAGGAACAAGTTGAGGAAAGTTTTGTCGCAATAGAGTGAAAACTGGCATATGTTTATTCGGGGAAACCTTTTCAGGCTTCGCCCAAAAAGTTTTCATCCAAAACGGGGGTCGGTTCGGAGATGCTGAAAGCATCTCCTTGACGCAGGTTACCGTAAGGGTGCCAACCCTCGTGGTACCGTAGGGCGGATAGCCCAGTTTCCACTTGAAAACCACCCACCCTCCCTTATTCGCACAAATCTCTCTACCGAATGATTTTTATAATCGGTAGCATCATCGTAAAAAAGGTGCTACCATTGATTCCTGAAATCTCCAAATCTATGCTATCCCGAAGCTTCTCCAAAGTTGGCTTCACATACACATCCATTGAATGGAATGCGGAAAACACAGATACCTCAAGTTTTGGACTCTATCTACATGTCCCATTTTGCAGAATGTTCTGCTCTTTCTGCCCTTTCTACAAGGTGCTCTACGATGAAAAGTTGAAAGAAAAATATCTGGAAAGTGTGAAAAAAGAGGTTAGACTGCAGCGATTGAAAGGTAGAGCAAGCTGGCTTTACGTTGGTGGCGGTACGCCAAACCTTCTGGGACCAGAGGAAATCTGCGGGTTGCTTTCCGTTCTCAGAGAGCATGTTGAACTTGAAGAAGTTGGAATGGAAGGGAATCCGTTTGGGTTCAAGCCAGAGTATCTTGAGAAAATCTCTGCAGGTGGAGTTACTAAGATAAGCATGGGTGTTGAGACCCTTCAGTCCAGTGCACTCACGGCAGTTAGGAGAGCAAGAGCAACGGAAAAGATGGTAGAAAGTGTTGTTGATGCTGCTCAGGGTCTCGGTCTCTCTGTCAACATTGATTTGATGGTCGGTCTACCGAGCCAAAACCTCAACGAATTCTTGAAGGATGTAGCCGTGATTGGAAACATAGGCCCTGATCAGATTACAATCTATCCCTATCTTTCTATTCCAGGTGTCAGGGCCCGACCTGGTGTAGATGCTCAGAGCATGTTTCGTGCAATCGAGAATGCATGGGCCCTCCTTAAAGAAAAGGGATACAGAAGAGATAGTGTTTGGGTTTTTGCGAAAAGCAAGCGCATATACGCTTCATCCAAGGATGAGCTTGTGCATGACTACTTTGGTTTAGGTCCTGGTGCCTTCAGTACATGTGGTAACATACAGACAGTGAATCCACCAATTGAACTTTACCTAGAGAGTATTAAGGAAAGGAAGCGTCGTGTGTTTTACGCAGAACTTGATGAAAGGGCAAAGTCCTGGAGAACCTTTGCACATGAACTTTACAAACTTCAGATGGACCCTGCTGTCTGTAACAAACTGCCGCAGAGTATAAAGATGGTCCTGCAAATCCTGAGAGTTACTGGCTATATTAGGGAGCATAGAGTTACGGAAAAAGGCACATATTTTGTGCACGACCTTACGAAGACCGTAGTTGAAAACCTTCCGTTTCCGCTGAGCAATCCAAAGTGCATCAGAAACTATGCAGAGTATGCAGAAAGCATGGAGAAAGCAAAACAAACACTTTTTTCCACTTGAAATCCACCCCCTTTCCGAAGAGGCAGCAATCACAAATTATTGTCTCCAATGGAAACGCACCCCCTCCCCCTTATTACCACAATCTATCTCCTGTCTTTCTATCAAATATGTGGAGTTTCTGGGTGTCAAATACAATTTCCATTTCCTGCCCACTTTCTGCCTTTGATTTGGGCATAACTCTAGCTACAAAGTTTGTCCCTGCAATTGGGAAATAAATGAAAACATCAGAGCCAATCGTCTCACGCACATCCACACGAATGCGGAAGGTGTTGTAAGGCGTCGCCCCAACTGCAAACAACTTATCGTAGATATCCTCTGGCCTTATTCCCAGTACAACCTCACTGCCAACAAAGTTCCCAATCACCTTTTCAACTCCATCAGGCAATCTCAAGTTAAAATCATCTTTTACAAGATAAATCCCATCTGGTTTCTGCGAAAGCACGCAGTTCAGAAAATTCATAGGGGGCGAGCCAATAAAACCAGCTGTAAACAAATTCATTGGCTTATCATAGAGCTTGTCTGGCTTCCCAAACTGCATTATCTTCCCTTTGTTCATCACCACGACTTTCTCTCCGAGCGTCATTGCCTCAACCTGGTCATGGGTCACATAAACCATTGTTGTGCCAAGCATTTTATGGAGTTTTGCAAGTTCAACTCGCATCTGCACCCTCATTTTTGCATCAAGATTGCTCAGCGGCTCATCAAACAAAAACACTTTTGGCTCCCGCACAATCGCTCTACCCATTGCCACCCGCTGTCTCTGTCCACCACTTAACTCTGCTGGTTTTTTATCTAACTGCTCAGCAATCCCGAGAATCTTTGCAGCCCGCAACACCCTCTCCTCTATCTCCTTTTTCTGCATCTTCCTTATTTTCAGCGGGAACGCTATGTTGTCATACACTCTCAGATGTGGATAAAGTGCATAACTCTGAAAAACCATTGCAATATCTCTGTCTTTTGGAGGCAACTCATTAATCACCTTCCCATCAAGCCAGATTTTTCCGCTCGTGACATCTTCAAGACCCGCAACCATCCTCAACACTGTTGTCTTCCCACAGCCAGAAGGCCCGACAAGCACGCAGAACTCTCCATGTGGAATTGTCAGATTGAAGTCATCCACAGCCACAAACGAACCATATTTCTTGCACACATGTTCAAGCACCACTTCTGCCATTTTTATCTACCCCTTTACACCACCTTTTGTTAAGCCAGAGACCAGATACTTCTGGAACACGATGAAGAGCAAACACACTGGAATTGCAACAAGCACTGACATTGCAGCAAAACTGCCCCAGTCCGCAGTGGTCTGCATGCCACCAGCACCAACGAATGATGTTAAGCCTACAGGGAGTGTGTACATGCTCTCATCGCTCATGAAGGTGTAGGCGAGCACGAACTCGTTCCAGGCAGCAAGGAAGGAAAATAGAGCCACAACTGCAACTGCCGGTTTTGCAAGCGGAAGCACAACTCTATAAAACGCACTTACTCTCCCACAACCATCCACCATTGCGCTCTCTTCAAGGTCTGGCGGAATCGTATCAAAGAAACCCTTTATCATCCAGACAGCGAGAGGCAAGGCAGTAACCGCATAAGCCAGAATCAGCCCAATAAATGTGTTAGCAAGTCCGAGCTGACGCATCAGAATGTAGTATGGAATGAGGATGATAACGCCTGGAAACATCTGGACCACAAGGAAGGAGAGCATAAACCCTTTTTTGCCTCTGAAATTGAATCTTGAGAACGCATATGCAGCAGTGGTAGCAAGTAAAATTCCGAGGATGGTTGTGCCCCCAGCAACCAGCAAACTATTTCTCAGCCAGATAAAGAATTGGGTTTCATAAAGCACATGGGTATAGTGCTCCATGCTTACTGCAGAGGGAACTGCGAGCGAAACTCGCACATTCCCAGGCCAGAGCGATGTCCCGATTATTCCTACAACTGGCAGGAGTGCAAGAATTGAGAAGAGGAGGAGAATCAAGTGCACTATTGCATCCTCAACCAGCTTCTTTTTCCTTATCCCCATCTCTATTCTTATGCTTCCAATTACCTCCCCGATTTTTGTTAAACCTCTCTTCGGTAATGCAAGCATCCGCTCTATCGGTTCTGCAGCTCCAAAACTCTTTTCAAACCAGATTTTGCCTGTCAGATAAAGCACAACAACATCTGCAAACAGCATCAAATTTACTCCAGCCACAATTTCTGCAGGTTTCACTGTAGCATACCAGACAATTACTGCTAGCGACACAATGAAGTCAAATAACGCAAAGAGCTTGGCAATGGCAATTCCTTCTCTATATTTCAGTGCTATCAGCAGGGCAGAGAAGATAAAACCAATTCCGAGCAGATTTTGATAATGAATGCCAGCAAAGTTTGTACCTGCGAAAGCAATCCCGAGAAATGCGGCTAGATAAACTACACCCACTGCGTAAAGCACAATCCTTGTTCCAACTTCTGCGGAAAGCCACGAGTTCTTTCTAGCAGTGAAGTAAACGCTTTCTCCACCGCCTCCAGCACGCAGATAGATTACTGAGAAGGCAAGCAACATCATGAAGATAACAACAGAGTAGGCAGCAGCAAACCCAATCCTCCAATAAAGAAATGCCTGGTCATAAACAAAAGTTATCAGAATGTCGGTTGAACCAGCGCTCACACCCACCTTTCCAACTGGCCCTCCTCCAGTGAGCAGGTAAATCACATTGAACATGTTGAAAGTCCAAATGAAGCCAAGCAATGCAGCGGGAATTATGGCCGGCTTGAGCAAAGGCAAAGTAATGTAGCGGAATTTTTGCCATCTTGAAAATCCATCCACATCCGCTGCCTCGTAAAGTTCCTCAGGAATTCCTTGCAGTGCACCACTGAAAACCATCATCATGTAGGAAAAACCGAGCCAGACATTCACCATTATCACAGCGACTAGAGCCCAGGGCATTGAATTGAGAAAGTCAATGTTTGTGCCAAGGAAACTGTTAAACGGTGTTGAGAGTGCACCGCCATATTCCAGCATGCTTCGCCATGTCAGCACAGAAATGTAGGAGGGCACAGCCCAGGGCAGCAAGAGGATTGCTCGATAAACCACTCTTCCTTTTATTTTCCTATTCAAAAGAACCGCGAGGAAAATCCCAATCAGAACATGCAAAGCCACGCAACCCACAGTCCATATAATTGTGGTGGTGAGCACGAGCGAGAAATCAGGGGTGAAAAGCACATTCAGATAATTCTCAAGTCCAACGAAATTGTATTCCTGGCTATAGGAAAGAGAGTAGTCGGTGAAGGAGAGAAAGAAACCATAGAGCACAGGGTAAAATGTCAACAGTACGAGCCCGAGCAATGCAGGGGCAATGTAAATGTAGGCACTTCTCAACTTTTTCTTTTCCATCTTTGCAAGCCAGCCAATCAGAAGTGCAAAAGAACCAACAACGACTGCAAGCACAGCATAAACACTCAGGTCGTTTTTCGGAAGCTGGACAACCTCTGCAAGTGTTGTAAACTCAATGCTTTCAACATCATTTCCATGTCTCACTTCCAACCTGTAGTTTGTTGTGGGTGAAAGCCCTGTGAGGTTGTAGGCAATGGTTTTTGCATCAGCTGGGACATGGGCACTGCCGTTTATCGCAACAGCTCTTGCCTTCGTGCCATTTTGCCATGTAAATTCCACTTCAAAGAAGTAGGTTTCATAAAGAGCCAGTTCATCAGCACGCAGGTCTGCGAACACAGTATCGTAAACTGTTGTCTCATTCCCGATGAGTAGAATTCTATACTCTCCAGCACCCTTTGAATCCCAGACAATTTTGCAGGAATAACTGCCAGTGTTGTCCACACTCACAGCTTGAGCAAACCCTGAGAGGAGAATAAGAAGACCGAGAGCAAAACTGAGTGCCTTCATTCTATCCCATCTCCTTCATAATCAGTGCCTGTGCCTCATCCAATGCTTTTTGTGGCTCTTCCCCTTGCACAATTTTAGCAAGTGCATCACTCACCTTTTCTCCAACAACAATCATGAGCGGGGCAGTGGGAAACAGTGTGCCATACTCGAACTGTTTCTTTACCGCCTTGACCACTGCAAGATTTGCAAGTGTGGCATTCTCCATTGCCTTTTTGTTTGCAGGCATTGTGTTGGTTGGAATGCAGAATTTTACCAAGGCCTCTGCACCTGTGAGATAGGTAATGAACTTGAATGCCTCCAGCTTGTGCCTTGAATCTTTTGAAATTGCATACCCTTTATACCCAACAAGTGGTGAAACCCTCTTGCCAGTTTCCTCAATCAGCGGTAATGGGCACATTCCAAAGTTCACTCCTGCATCTCTAATTTCTGGAATTTTCCAGGGGCCGCAAACAATCATTGCTGCCTTCTGCTGCTGGAAAAGGGTGAGCATTTTGAGTTCATCCACAGGTGTGTCTGGCATTATCTTCGCAACTTTCATCAAGTTAACAATGTATTCTGCAGCTCTCACCGCCTCGTAGGAATTTACCTCAGGCATCCCATTCTCATCAAAAATTTTGCCTCCGAAACCAAGCATGAAAGGAAAATACCAATAAGAAATCTGGACTGGAAAAACGAATCCGAAGTGCTCGCTCGTCGTAAGTTTTTTCCCTGTTTCAACAACCTTTTCTAAACTCCAATTCTCAGACGGGTATTCCAGCCCATTCATGTCAAAAATGTCCTTGTTGTAGATGAGCATGAGACAGTCAATGCTTGCGGGCAAAGCATACAGTTTTCCATCGTATTCCATTGCCCGTATTGCTTCAGGATAGTATTGAGAAAGCAGGGCTGGGGAAATAAACTGGTTGAGGGGCTCAAGATAACCTTTGCTTGCAAGTTCTCCGAGGCGGTCATTCGGCACTCTCAGTATGTCTGGGGGGTTACCTGCAGACGCATGGGCAATGAATTTTGAGACCGCACTTGAATAGTCCTGCTGTTGCACATCAATCTCAATTCCAGCTCTGGCTCTGTAGCTTTCCACAATTTTCAGAAACACATCTTTTTCCTTATCTGCAAAGGTGTGCCAGAGCACAATTCGTTCCTGTTTTTCAACTCCGCTGGTCTGTGTAGCAAAAGCAAAATAGAAAACGGTAGCCACAAGAAGAATCACAGTAACAGCGACCACACCTGTCTTCATTTTCTTCCCTCCAACATCTGCATTCCTTCCCTATACTCCAGTTCACTGATTTCCTCGCACAGAAGACGCTCTTGCAGTTCAAGTTCAATCTCATCTAACTCAGACCCTTTCTTCAATCGCTCCTCCACTAAAGTTTTTACATTTAGCTTTCTCTTTTTTTTGCGATGCCTCAACCCAAACTCAACGAAGAGAGCGGCAAAGCCGAAACAGGAAACCAGAATGGCCGGCGTAAAATCTTTCAGAATTTTGCTCAGCCCACTTTCTTCCGTCTTGTTTTCAGTGGTCTGGTTCTGCGGGCCATCCTGCGATTTTGCAGGGAGCGTGATTCCCACGAGCACAGCTTTTTTGCCTGTACCAGCATCATAGTTCAAAAGATTTTTTTGCGAATAGCCAGCAGGCACAATCATATCAATTATGTTTGGGTCAACATCGCCATCGGTGCCTCCACCAAACCTCCACCGCTCTTTCTGGGCATTCACACTCCGCCATTTTCCAGGCCCATACTCATCCTGGCTTCCAACAACAATCACATAACCATAATCTCGGAAATTCTGGCCAATCAAGGAAAGTGAGATGCGCACATAAACTGTGTTGTTATCCCATTTTTTAGCGGTGCTATTCCAGTCAGCATCTGCAGTCACGCCCGTGCGAACTTTCTCATCGCCAAGCATTGCATACACATCCCAGCCCCTTGCAGACACCGCAACTTCCCAGGCAAAGTCCTCTCTGATTAAGGCATTGGCCCCTTCCAGGCACTCCGTTTTCCCAGAACCGTTTTTCCTGTCAATATCTATGTAGATGTTGATAATCTGGTGCGGAAAATTGTAGGGCGGATTCCAGATTGGTTTTCCATCCTGCACAAGTCCCATCTCTCTGAAATGGAATTCAAAGATTAGTTCAGATGTGCTGTTGTAGATGTAGAGGGCTGTGATGTCAAATAAGCCAGTGTTGGGTGCCATCTCGTTCGAGGTAGGATATTCGTAAGTGCCTGGGCCATAATCATCGTGCTCCTCCTCTACAATTCCAGATGGGTTAGAAAGTGGGCTGGATGTGATGTTGAGAATGTATTCTCTTGCCATATCTGAGGGAATCAAGAGTTCAATTGGCTCTCTGCCTGATATGTATTCTGCATTCTGCCATACGGAATTAACCAGATGAGCACTCACCACTGCAATAAACACCTTCTGCCTTGGATTGGTCTCAATTGAACTTATTGGGAGTGCAATCTCTACATTTTTTCCAAGATAACTGGTTTGCGAAGCAATTGAGAAAATCCAGCGTCCTTCTGAGCCGGCTCTGAAAATTGCTATTTTTGTCTCACCAGTTTCCAGTCGTGTTTCAGGCAAAATTTTCGCCTTCCATTTTATCGGGAAGCCGAGGGAGTCATTGCCACCAAGGGGTAGAAAATTGGTCATTGGTACATTCATGTCTGCAGGACTAGGAGATGAAATGTAAATGCTCAAATCCAGGATTTCGGAATTTTCAATGAGATTCTCAGATGGCATTTTCAATCCAATGTAAATGTTCTGGGTATCTGCACCGATGGCTATTTCTTCAATTCCAAGGTTGTTCGGCACACACAAATATCCAGCAGCATCAGCCCATTCCGTCTGGTTCATTGTCCCGTCCAGCACCGGTTTGAAGAGTCCACTCTTTCCCACTCTCTCCGGCTCCTTCGGAGTGCGGAGTTCTGCTGTGAGTTCTATTGGGGGCTGGAGCCCTATCGCTTTGTAAACATTCACAAGGTGAATCTTGAAGAGCCGATCAAACATGTCCTCGTCTCTTGTGGTCTGGTCTGTGCCATACCACCAGAACCAATCGCTTCCCTCTGCCGGATAAATACTCTCCCAGGCCTTCCTTACCTCGCTGGAGTTCGGATGTGAAATTTCGTAGTCCACAACCGCCTTTCTGGCACTTGCAAGCCGTTGCCAGGCAATATCTTCATCTGGTTCACCTCTCCAAGTTTCTAAATCTCCATTTATCCAGGAGCCAGTTGCGATGGTCTTTATTTCAGTATTCGGTGGATTTTTAGCAAGGAAGTCCTTGAGGAGCACGGTCTCTATGCCCGTCTCAACATTCAACCTGGCATAAAGTTTTTCCAGGAATGTTCTACCGTTGTTTTCGTAGCCAGCATCATCCCAGAACATCCAGTTTTCTCCATCTGCGGCAATTGTAATTACAGAGTTTCTTTTATCTGGCAGTCGGTTGCCCATTTCATAGATGTATTTAATTAACTCCTCAACGGCGGCATCTGCATCCATGTGTCCATACTGGAACGCAATTCTGTCAGAGATTGTTCTATCTCTGAAAACCGCAACGACTTTTTTCCCGTTTATGTTGACCACATAGGGCTTGTAGAGTGCAGGTGGATTCACCACATAGTCGCCTGCATTCTGGTTTATTACATCTATGCCCATTGGCTCCAGGGTGTTGTCAATGATTCTTGAATCTGTCACAAGCCAGGTGAAATTTGTATCTGCGATAACCTCAATTGCAGCAGGAGAGACCGCTTCTTCAGAGGGCCAGAGCCCAACTGGTTCTGTGCCAAATACCTCACTGTATTTCGCTCTCGCCATTCTTAAATGTGTCAATGCATCTTCTCGCCAGACGCCTTTAACAACTTTCATGTTACTTATTGAACCCGTCCAGTTATCCATCAGAAGCAAGGGGAGGATTGGGTGGTAGTAAGGCGTTGTGGAAATCTCACACTGGTTAGCATCAAGTCGCTGTTTGTAGAGCGGAAGCACCTTATCAGCAATTTCTTTCTGTTTGGTAAGAACGAGGGCAAGGTCTGATTTTGTGTAATTTCCTGTTTTATTTCGCAATGCCCAGAGTTCAGGGTCGCCAGAAACTCCAGAAAATTCTCCCTTTACATACGGCTTGGAAATCTGGAGGAGAAAGTAAAGCACCTTCAAGTCAAGTAGTTCCTGGTCGTTCAAATCTCTTCCACTATCCACAATCTCTGAAAGTTGTTTGTAGCGCTTGTTAGCATTATCCGTGTCTCTGAACTGCCATGCCGCGAGCCAGAAAAACTCCTTCTGGACTTTCTTTCGCTCCTCAAGTGTGAGTTGGGTGTTCTCCTTGAGTGCAAGCTCCCAGTGCGGGTCTGTATAGCCAGATTTATTTATGTCTTCGATTTGTTCCATAAGGGAAGGCACGAAGTTGTAAATGACCTTCACATTTGGATACTTCTGGAGGATGAGTGGATGGTCAAGGTATTCCTGAACTGCATGCACCCTTGTCCAGGGTAGCTCGTATCTCCCTGTTGCCATGTTTTTATACATTGGCTGATGCATGTGCCAGATTATCGCAAGTTTTATTGCGTTTGGGTTACTTTCCCGCTTGAATGTGCAGTTAACAATAGCAGAGGCAGTATTTCCTGCTATGTCCGTTGCCCTCGCGTTCAGTGTATGGCTGCCTTCAGTAGTAATACTCCACTGGTAGATGTAGTAATTTCCAGATTTTGGGCAGGGCTGGAAGGCACTGCTGTCTATTGAAACCTCAACGCTTTTTATCCCTGTGTTATCAGTTGCCTCAATTGTGATGTTGTAGAAGCTCAGGGTTATGACTTCGTTTTCCAGTGGCTGAATGAATTTGACCATTGGTGGTTGCGTATCGTTTGTTGTGCTCTGCATTATGTAGTTGGGAGCGTTTGGTGAAATTGAGGTTGTGAGTGGGAATTGGTAGTAGTATGTAAATGTCTCAGGGCCAGAACCAACAGGTGTGTTGTTTGTTGGAAATGCTGCCCAGACATTCTGGGCCTCTTCCCACTGAGCAAAGACAAGAAGAGAGAGCGTAGTTGGAATACCAATGTCTGAAAACGGAATTTTGATTTCTGTGTTTGGATTTCCACTCCAGCCGATGTAGGTTTGCCCTGTGAAACTTACAGTGGTCCAGCCATTAGCGTATTTATCAAGTCCATAATTTGTGCTCTGTGCCCCGTTTTCCACCCAGAAAAGATAGTCAGCTTCAAAGGGCAGGGTGTGAATCCCATACCAGTCCTTGCCTGCAAAACTACCTCCTGCCGTGGTATTTAGGTAAATGAAGAGGTCCCCCTCAACACCGAAATCGGTTCCATTCCAGCCAATGTAGAGGGCTTGAGCATCCCATGTGAGATAGAGTTTTTTTTCGTTTGAAATTCCCATGAGCTCATCTGCCTGCCATTCTACAAGGGAACCATCTATTGTGATTGTGTTGGGTGTGGTGGCTGTTGCAGCATGGAGAGGTATGAGAAGGAGGAGAACCAAGGGGAGCGTAATTCTAAACCTCATCGTATGGCTGTATTTATTTGAGGGTAATAAAGATTGCCTGCATGGGTGCAGCAACTTTTGCACTTGACTATAACTCCCACTTAAGGTAGAACTCGCAAAATACAGATTTCGCAAATGAACACAAGGGAACCAAAAAGTGGATTTTCAATTGCTTACAACATTTTTTGATGCAGTTTCATGAACAATCAGATTGAGACAAGCCATGCAAACTCATTAAGAGATACAAAAAATGCCAAACTCAAGCGAAAACTTTATATATAAAAAAAAAACATTACTTATAATTATGAAGAAACTGTTAGCAATATTAATCGTTTTGGTGCTGTGTTTTCATCTTCCTCAGGGAGAGAATGCAGAGGGTGCAAAGGCAGGAAACGGGAACATTGAGAATACAACTGGTGCGAACTCCATAGAGCCAGCAGTCGCATGGTCATTGCCATTCCAACTTTCTGGCAATGTTACAGCTGGGCCTGTCATCAAAACTGATGGTAGCAAATACCATGCGGTCTGGGTTGAGAATAACACCACATTGTGCTATGCAAATTTCACAAGTGCAACGAATTTGAACAAAATAGTTTTAGTTAACTCTCCTTTACCAGTAATTGCGCTGGATTATGGATTAAGCAATTGCTGGCATCTCATTGCCTACACACTTGCCAATTACTCCACCTATGTTTATTACAGCAAAACCTCCACCTACTCCTGGCAAACAGCATACATTGGCTATGGGATTAATCCAAGTGTGTATGTGAACTGCACAGGGATTGAGAGTGAAGAAACTGCTTATGCAACTGCAAGGATTGGTTTACAGAATCTTACAGAGCTTTCTGTGTATCCAAATCAGAATCAGTTCTTGCTGGAGAACGCTGAGGTAAGTGGTGATGGAATTATGCTGGCGAAACATCCACTTGCATTACTCTCTGGACTTTACTATACCCAAACTGTTGCTTATTGCAACTCCATTTACATTTTTGGTGGCACAGAGGATGGCATCCATGGTAAAATAGAAATCTACAGATTTGATACATCAACAATGAAAATTGAGGTTGTTGGCTTTCTCCCGTACCCTTTTTTTGGTCATGTGGCTTTTGCATACGGAGATGCGGTTTACATTGCAGGTGGTTGCACCGAACTCGGGAATTATACAGATGGAATTGTTCGTTTCTGGCTTCAAAACTACACAATAGAAATGCTCCCACTCAAGCTCCCCCAACCGATGGCATTTGGTGCTGCAGCAGTCCATCAGGGCTCTGCAATAATTCCATTTGATGCGGTCTGGATTTTGCCTGGTGGCATAGACCAATTCTGGCGATTCAGATTTGATACAATGAGCATTGAGGTAAAACCAAGAATCTGGGAAATTCCAACCAATTATTCGCACATGGGTGCTGTGATGAACGGCGATTGCCTCTTCATTTTTGGAGGGCTTTCAGGTGAGCAATTTGTAAACAAAACTTACAAAATCTGGATGCATGATGGGATGAGTTACATAGAAAGCAAAGCGTTGCCATTTGGTGTTGCCGATATGGGTTATTACATGGCTGGAAACACGCTCTACATATTTGGTGGGAGGACTCCACATGGAATAACAGATAAAATCATAGAATGCTATTTCCAACCCTGGAGCTATCCATGGGAAGAACCAAAGATTGTGGGAGTGCTTGAGGAGCCAGTTTTTGGCTTGAGTGCCTGTAGAATTCGCGAGGGAGTGGATGTGTATTTGTTTGGTGGTGTAGATGAATTTGGTGCAAAGGATGCAGTGTATTACTACAAAATTGTTGATTACAGGCGAGGAAATATGCTTTATTCCACTGGATTTGAGAGTGTTGATGGCTGGTATTTGAATGTCTCTGAAGCAAATGTTGTAGAAATCACCAGAGGCAAATTGCACATAGACACAAGGGCAAATCGCTCTGGCTATGGCTACGCAGAATCACCCAGCTTCTTGCCACCAGTTGGAATTGCAGAATTTGAATTCTCAATTGATTTCATGTTGCCTTATTATGATAACCAGATGTTCTGGTTGTTGAAAGGTGCGGACTGGGGAATTGGTGTGGAGAGGAATTATTCGAGGAGTGATGAGTACGGGAGCATGATGTATGCGGATAGTTCAGGCAACTATTCATTTATCACATACATCTGGCGGAATCAATGGCATAACCTCCGGGTTGTGTATTCTGTGCCTTACTTCTATGTATTTCTTGATAATGTGTATTGCGGGATGTATTACAGGCCAGAGGTGCTTACAGCCAAAATAAGGATTGGAGACATTGAAGGCAATCCAGCAGATGCATACGGTGCTGGCTATTTTGATAATTTTACAGTTTATTCTGTGAGTGCGGTGAAATGGAGCGTGCTGGAAAGAATTTATGTGTACTATGAGGAAGGGAGTTGCGAATATCATTTTGCAGGGCAGGTGTTTCCAATCACATTTACACCACACTGGTATGGCACTGGCACAATTTCTACAACAGTGAGTTATGAAAACGAGTTTGCGAGAATAGAAAAAGGGCAGGTGTACAATTTCACAACAGAAACCACAGAATTCAGCGTGAGATTTGTTTTGCGTTCGGAAAGCCCTGTTTCCAGCCCTGTGCTCCAGAATTTCCATTTCTTCCTGACAGCATTTGATAGTTTTGCAGTTTATGAATGGAATGAGGTGTGGCATTATGACTTTCGTCTGAAAAAGTGGGTATGGGAGCTGGATGGAAACCCGACATGGGTGAACTTAGGTTACGGTGATGAGAAAATAGTAGGAAAGGCAAAATTTGTGGATGGAAATCTATATTGCAGTGTGAAAACGATGCTTATGAAGGCCTCCAGGATTCTGTGTTATGAGAAAACTGAGAGCTGGATGCTGAGCAAGGAGATTGCCACACTTTCTGGCAGTCCTTACTATGGTTTTGATGTGGCTACCTTCGGGAAACAAATCTGGGTTGTTTATGCAGACAATGAAACTGGATTTTATCAGCTCTATATGAAATACAGCAGGGATGCTGGCGAGAATTGGGACACGAAACGAATCACATTTGGATGTGGGAATGCGAAAGAGCCAAAGATTGGATTGGACACAAGAAAGAATGTGCATGTGATTTATTTGAGCAATGAGAATTATTACTGGAATGTAAACTATTTGAAGTATGATAGCTTTGGAAGAAATGTGGCATTATGGCAAAAAGTGACAGATGTGCATGAAGGCGAGATTTATGGGTATTACAGTGATGGTACACCATACGCTGGCTACACTTCCATTGGTCTCTGCACGGATTTGAGCGGAAATCCAAGGTTGCTTATGAAAAGCGCAGAGGGAATTGTGAGGTATGCAGATAGGGTGCCTGAGGCAACAGAGCAAGTGGAAACTGCTCAGACGACACTTCTGGCATTGCCAGATACTGCATTCAGCGGAAATGCAACACAGCAAAAGAATACACTGGATAATAAGTATGAAGCAGTTGCGAACATGCTGGAAGCAGGGAACACAAGAGGAGCAGTCAAGAAGATGAAAGAAGATATAAGGCCGAAGACGGAGGGCATCTGGGTCAGTGAGGTCACAGCAATTGGCATAATGAAGGAAACAAATATGGATATTATGGCGAGCATGGAAGGACCGCAGGTAACGATTTACCAGGTGAAAATCACTTCAATAAGCACTGCAACGGTGGAATTCTATATTAACTGGGGTGCTCATGCATACCAGGATATCCATGCCTGGCTATACACATCTACAGATTGTGAATATGAAACAAAGTTACTGTTTGGGGATACTGAACTTTCACTCTCTGGACTTTCCCAGAATGTGGAGTACACAATTATAATTAAAGCCACAGCAGAAGATGGCACTTCAGGCACAGCCTCCAAAACCTTTATTATTTCTCTCTCCATAACCAATGTGGTGGTAGACATTCTGCAAGACGGAGTGAGATTTGAGTGGGACACGACAGTGCCAACAGCGGAAAACACAGTAACAATTCGCCAGAATGGAAATTTAGTTGGCACATACAATGAGAGGGATTACTACACACAAAAAATCCGTCATTCAACGAATGTAATTACAGGTCTTGCAAAAAACACTGATTACAGGTATTACATTCAGGCAGGTGATGTGCAGGTCTCTGGGCCACTAAACATACCAGAAATCCAGATTAATGATGTAAATGTAGTTGCCACAGAGAACAGTGCAACCATTACCTGGAAAACGAACATAAATACAGACACAATGCTCTGGTGGAAGATTTACAAGCCAGATTGGGATGGCTATGGGTGGGGTCTCTCCAGCAAGGCAGAGAGCACAAAAACACACACTGTTGTGCTGGACCATCTAAATCCGGCAGAGGACTACGATTACTACATCGTAGCAACAACAGTGGTAGATGGTCAGACATACACAGCTAGTTATGGTAGCAAAGAACAGCCACACAGTTTCACAACGGAAACAGCAATCACGGTGTTGCAGGTAGAGGACTATTACGAGCCAGCAAGAGATGAGAATGGGGTAAGGGTGTGGTGGGAGATGCCTGGGGTTGTCGGAAAGATACAATATGCAATCCGAGTTATTGAAGGGAGTAATGTAATCTACCAGACGGAGGTGGAATTGGCAGGAGAGATACAAAGTTATGAAATCCCAGAAAATGTTGGGTTAGCAAGAAATGTAGAGTATAAGTTTTCTGTGTCTGCAACAATAAACGGAAAGACAGTGGTAAAAGAGAGTGTTGGTAAGATAAACGATGCTGATGGAGATGGTTTACCAGATGAGGAAGAAGTAGCTGGATGGAATGTGCTAACCTATATGTATCCGATGAGTATAGAGTATGACCCAGGCAATCCTATTAATTGGCCATATTACACTCAGCATGTTACCTCTTCCTGGCACAATTCAGACACTGATGGAGATGGTTGGCTGGAT
This sequence comes from Thermoplasmata archaeon, assembly GCA_038874435.1. Lineage (NCBI taxonomy): Archaea > Methanobacteriati > Thermoplasmatota > Thermoplasmata > Thermoplasmata archaeon. The sequence goes on along the minus strand of JAVZCK010000018.1, from coordinate 8,925 downwards.
AGTATGGAGAAAAAGGCAAGAACATTTCCGTTTGAACCATCTGGTGGGGTTGGTGGTGGAGGTGGTGGTGGCCATCCTCCACTCATCTGTAATGTGGGAGAAATGCCTGGTCTTACAGGAATTCCTCAGAATCTCAGGGGTAAGGATACAGACCACGACAATGTTGATGACAAAGACGATATCAATCCTATTGTAGGGTATGAATGTATTAGGGTAAGGATGAAATACAAGTGGGGACCACAGTATGGTATTTCCTACACTGTTAAAGTGGGCGATTACACCCGAAGAGTTTCCATAGATAATGTTAATAAAGAGAGAAAAGAGATTTTTTCATTTAGGAATGATTACGGTGTGGAGTCGCTACCTCTTGAAATTGAATTTAAGTATGGAGAGGACGAGAAAACAATAAAGTACTGGGGAAGAAAGGAAGGAAAAACATATTTCTGGCAAATTGAAAATGGAATAGAAAGAAGAGATGGAGAATGGGAGAATATCAGTTGGAGTATAGGAAGCATTAGTGTAAGTATTGAGTCTTGTGGTAAGGACCAAGATGAAGACGAGTTAGGGTACTGGGAGGAAATAAAGGTGGGCACAGATGTGGATAAATGGGATACGGATGAAGATAAAATGCCAGATGGTTGGGAAGTGAAAAATGGATTAAATCCGAGGAGAGAGGATAGCAAAGAAGATGAGGATGTTGATGGGATTTCTAACTATATAGAATATCTTTTGGGGAGTGCACCAAATTCGCACATTACGGGCCAAGTTTGTTACCGCGTAATTGAGATAGACACCGTAAACAGTAGGTTCACAACAGAGGAGAGATATTTAGAAACAGGAGAAATAGAGAGATGGGAGAACTTAGCTGGAGATAATAAATTGTATGGGCCCATAGACCTTTCTACAGTTCCGCCAGCAAATCCAACGATTCTGTACCCTTCACCTGGAAGACCTGCAATAGTAGATTGTAATTTACACACAAACTTTGAAATTGTGTTATCTCCATCCGTGCTCAGTCAGGACAGGATTGAAGTGGTGGAAATATTGAAAAGCGATGGTAGTGCACACTATACAGTAAGCATAGTCAGCACAACATATGACAGCGTAAATCAGAATTGGCACATTCAATGTAATCCAATAGGTTCACAGGAAGGGGTGTACGATATAACTGTGTGGGTGACTCATGGAGGGAGCTTAATAGCAATTACTCAAAAGCATTGTTTAGGAATACTCCCCTATAAAAACATATTCAAAATTATTCAGATAACAGATACCCATGTTGGGAGCAAGTGGTCAGGCAGCAGTGACACGGATTACCACACCGCTCACTTGTGTGCAATTATCAACAGAATCAATATATTTGAGAAACCAGAGTTCGTAGTAATAACAGGTGATTTAATAGATTGGGGAGGGTTGTCTCTTGGGGTTATTCCAATTCAGGATACTGATAATACGAATTCCATGAAAGCATTCAAAGGTGCAATTATGATGTTAAACTGCCCTGTATTTACAATACCAGGAAATCATGAGATGTTAGACTATTACATGGGTGCGTGGAGTGTCCCTGGAAGCCCATATAGGCGATGGGTTGATTTATATAGATTGTGGTTAGACCCATGGGCGTTTGACGGCACATGGCCACTATCCTATGGAGGTTACTACTATAGTTTTGATTATGGTAACTACCGATTTTTGTGCTTAGACACAGGGTATTGCCTTGACTTGTCTTCCTATACTGTTACAGGTCTAACTTCCTCTCAATGGAACTGGCTGAATTCGGAATTGGGTACACAGAACAGCCAAATAGGCCATTACTTCATCTTCACACATGCACCGATTGTGTATGAAAATGGGCACGGTTGTATCACTAATTACAGAGAGGATATTATTAATCTCATCAACGCCAACGGAAAGGTTGAGGCCGTGTTCAGTGGGCATACACATCACATAAGATATTACGGAGGAGATATCCTTGTCACACCCTCAAACATGAACCTAAGCAGACAAACCCGCATTCCACCCTGGATTCCATTCTCTTGGGATCCTCTTTATATAACCACACAAAATATGAAATAATCTTCATTTGGGGGGTAATGAAATATGGTAAAGAAAAGGCGTCATATAAAAATTGCAACAATTTTGGTAGTTGTATCTGTGTGCATAATGATTCTAATACTACCTCTTACAGTGTTCTCAAAAGATAGTAGTAGAATGGCTACCGCTCAAGAGACTTATAGAATAATAGAGCGTCATATCAAAGAGCAGTGGGGTGAAAATACGTTTTATCTAATTACAATATTTGCGGATAGCACTATTGATGGAAGGGCATCTGAGTGGGAGGCATGGTTTCTGATTGGTGAGTCAAATTTTTTTTCGTATAGAGTGTCCCTATCTACGAATAAAGTTACAGCCGAAGAGTTCTCGTTTATCCTCTCCTATAATATTACTGAGATCCAGATTAAAAAATGGAAGATAGATAGTGATGAAGCTTATAAGATTGCAAGGGAAAATGCTACACTTCGTTCAAAAGGAATTGAAAGCAGTGGAGACTATGAGATTTCTATGCAGTTGTTTGTAAAAGAATATCTAATAGAAGAAAGAAATGAAAGCCAGCTAAGATGGGTATGGTATATAGGATGGGAGGGTGCACCGTACTTCATGAACGAAGGATCCAATTGGGCTCATGTGTTTATAGACGCAGAAAATGGAAAAATAAACAATCTTGAAGTAAGTATTGAAAAACCATCATATTTTTGGTACACACCCAACCCACAAAATCCCTGGTTTATGTGTTGTATAGGCACCCTAACAATTTTTATCGTAGGTACTGTAGTGCTTCTGAAAACAGGCATGATACGAAAGTGGATAGAGAACTGGAGACGAGAAAAAGAAGAGGAATGTAGAAGAGAATACGAAAGGAGAAAAGTTGAATGGGAGGATAGGAAACTATGACCGCGGTAGATATACAGATTTTTGGAAATTCATTATTGCCAAGTATAGGGTTTTCCTCTGTACCAGTAGATGGAAGTTATACTTCAGCAACGATATCATGGACACGAAGTATTTCAACTACTACGGAAGTTTCTCGGGAATTTTATTACCTGAGCCTGAATTGTTATGTTCAGTGGAAATATTATATGGTCGAGAGCACAACAGTGCATGTGGTTGTGCTGGACCATCTAAATCCAGCAGAGGACTACGATTACTACATCGTAGCAACAACAGTGGTAGATGGTCAGACATACACAGCTAGTTATGGTAGCAAAGAACAGCCACACAGTTTCACAACGGAAACAGCAATCACGGTGTTGCAGGTGGAGGACTACTACGAGCCAGCGAGAGATGAGAATGGGGTAAGGGTGTACTGGGAAAGTGCTGATGAGACTGAAAGAGGGTATCTTATCGAAATTTTTGATAAAGAGACCCAATTCTTGGTCTACTCAACAAAGATTGAGGAAAGTGGGAGACTCCACGAATATGAAATTCCCACGGGGATTTATCTGCCAGAAAATGTTTCCTATGAATTTAAGGTGAATATGATAATCTCTGGCGGAAAAGGAGGAGAAGAGACAAGGAGTGATAACTCCATTCACATGGCATCATCAGACATGGATGGAGATGGCCTAACAGATGCAGAAGAAATAAGAGGCTGGGAGGTATTTTCATTTCAGAGACTTGGGGATTGGGATTCCACATCAGATTATTCTCTTCTTCGCTGCTGGGTGCGTTCAGACCCATGTGTAGGAGGTTGTGATGATGACAATGATGGTTGGAATGATTTTGAAGAGAAGAAACACAGATGCGCACCTTCACCAAGAGCAACTGGTGGAGGAGGAGGTGGTGGGCATCCACCGCTGATATGCAGCATCATAGAGTTGCCCTCAACTTCAGTTGATGGGTATGATACGGATGGAGATGGGATAAGAGACAGTATAGACCCATTACCAAATCAGCCAAAAACTGCAGTTGAACTTGTGGTAAAAGATTGGAAGATTTACACGGCAGGAATGATAGATGAAGTTAAATTTGAGTTTTCTGTGAGGGAAGAGGGAATAACTCAAGAGTGGGTAGGTGGCGAGGGGAAATGGAAAATTCGGTTTTCAAACATTCCTCCGATGTTGTCAGAAATCACATTAGAAAATATCAAACTTAAGAAAAGAACGGGCGATGTTTGGACAACCATTGACATCAATCCAGAAGGAGGGCAAGATACCTTAACGCTCGCATATGATATTGTAAGAGGCACATGGGAAGGTGATGACACCCTGTTTGATAAGGATGGATACGGACATGCTAAAGGAGATGCAACTGCCAATTGTGGCGAAATATGGTTTGAAATTCGGCAGTCAGATATTGACATTGATGCTTCAGGACTCTGTACTGGTGATGCAGGAAAGAAATGGAGTGGCTGGAATCTTACAGTGGCGAGAGAATTGGAGATTGGAACGGATCCGCTAAGTGCAGATACAGACAGAGATGGTTTACCAGATGGCTGGGAGTACAAATATGGCTTGAATCCTTGCTGTGCGGTGGGAATTGATGGTACATACGGGAATCCAGATGGAGATGCACTCTCTAACATTCAAGAGTACACACTTGGGACAAACCCAGTAGAATACACATCTGTAGGGGAGGCATCGTTCAGAATGGTAAATGTATATAGTGAGAGATTTGAAACATGCATTGTAACTTCTACTTCCACTACATACCTAAATTTTATGACAGAAGTTGCTGAAGGCGAGCTGGCAAGTGCCAATGACCCGATTTATGGGCATGGGTATTTACCTGGATGGATGTACTGGCCTGAGCCAACAACAGATACATTAAAATATCCTACCTTAGGAGTTCCAGAGATTGTAGTCAGGGGAGACAGTGGAAGTGTAACAGTGTATATAGAGATAGGGAAAAAGGTGAGTGGAAATGTAGTAGTAACTGCTTATCCACTCAGCAGTGGCCAGAGATATGGAAATGGATATACAGCGAGCAGTGTATCTTCAATTTCGCCCACCAAATATCTTACAAAAATCTGGGCTGTGTTTTCTGAGATTCCTATAGGGTATATGTATGATTTAGAAGTGGTTGGTCAGGAGGGTAGATTTAAGTCTGCACATTCTCTGTATGTGGCAAGTTCTACAGAATTTTACAGTGAGATATTTACCTTCGTGCAACTTACAGATACCCATGCAGGGAGGCGATGGTGGGGCTATGATGTGCCTGGTGGGGGTGGTGGGCGCACTACAGATTACCATATGGCGAGATTGTATGCAATCATCCAATATCTGAACAACCCACGGGGCGAGATAAATAAGCCTAAATTTGCGTTATTTACAGGAGACTTAATAGACGACCCATGGGATACCTATGGGATGAAAACTGTAAGAAGTATAATTAAAGTGGCAAATTTCCCTGTTTTTTGCACACCAGGAAATCATGACGGAAGTATTATTTCACCCTATGACGCCTACATTTCACAAATAAAGGACTATTATTTCAGGTGGGGAAATTATGAATTCATTTCTTATGATTCTGGCTGTATAGATGATTTTAGCACGAGATTAACTGGCTTGGAATCATGGCAGTTATGGTGGTTGGAAGGAGAGATAAAAGAGGCTCACAACTCTGGGAAAAGAGTGTTTGTGTTTTCTCACGGACCGAATGTTGGTAATCCAGAGTTCAGACATTTCCAGACTATGCCCATGTTTGGGACGAATGATAACGATATGCCTTTCGTAAAATTTCTTGCAGAGAACCCAGATTATGTGGAAGCCGTGTTTTGTGGACATACGCATGAAAAACACGAATATGGAAATGCGATAACTCCAATCTCCCCAACGAACATCAACACCCCACCAAGATTTTCGGAGAGCACTATCCCATTAGGATGGCCTACGGTGTACATAATAACCTCGTCTTCAACAGAAAGGTGAGTTAATGAAAATTCTAAAAGAGAGGATGAGAATAGTTGGTATAGTAATATTCATTTTAGTTGTGTTAGTTATATGCGGATTGCCCTTCTATTTTTACGAAAAAAATTCTCAGGCAGCTATCTCCTGCAAAGAAGCTTTTGCTTTGCTTGTGGAGAAAATGGAGTTAAAGGAAAAAAATATACTTCTATCAATGATAATAAAAGGCTGGGATGATAATAGAATAGATGGGAAATCTCATACGTGGGATTTTTATATTTTTATAAAAACTAATCAAGTTTATAAAGGTGGAATAGTACGTGTGGTTGCAACAGGGAATATTGAAGTTAACCAGTGGAAACTGTATGAAGAGATAAATCTTTCCACAGTATTTACAATTGAAGAGTGGTATATTGATAGCACCACTGCAATTGAAATTGCGAATAGGAATCAGACACTCGGGCAATTTTTCTCAGCGAGAGAAGATGCTTGCATAGAACATATGCAACTCTTTATTTCCTCAACGGGTCAACTAGAATGGTGGATACATTGGAATTCTCCAAGCTATCCATATGATGAAATTAACATTGGCCATGCTGAAGCACATATTGATGCAACAACTGGACAACTCCTTGAAGCGAAAGAGGTTGGGAGCGAACTACATGTCTATCGTTGGTACACTCCAACATTCCAAAACCCATGTTTCACATTGTGCTTGTTTCCTCTCATTCTTTTTTGTGTGTTTGTTACAGTGCCAGTGATTGTTTGGCGGATTAAAAAGAAATACGGCTACAAAAAAGAGAAAAAAGCTTATGAGGAGCTGAAGCGTAGGTGGGAAATGGAGGAAAAGAAAAATGGAAGGGTGTGAGGGAAATGACACTTGACCAGGTTTATGTGGAAGCCGTGTTTTGTGGACACAATCATACAAATGCTTATTTTGAAAACCGGACGCAATATAACATCAATTGGGGTGCAAATTCCACCACAACAGAAAAGAAAGATGCATATTACATCTACAATACTTTTTATATCCAGACAAGAAGCTCTACAGATAGGTGGTGAAAACCACGAAACGGGTATCATGGGTGTGGGTAATAGCCGTTTGTTTGATTCTCTTTGCTTGTTTGCTTTTCTATGGATACTATTATGAGAATACAAACCAAAGACCAAATGAAAAAAGAATAACTGCACTTTCTTTGTTATCTAAAAGCATGGAAGAAGCAAAAAAATGGAAGAGTGATGCAGTTTTAATAAACATTTTTGGTTTTTCTGATGTTGATGGAAAAAGTTGGTTATGGAGGTATTTCTACACAGCTCCCTCAGCCGCTGTAAATGATTCTTATTCCACATGGTACGAGTGTTATGAGATCTCAATTTACTCCTCTGGTGAAATTGAGCAAGGATATACTATGGGTGTATCAGAATACATCCCGATTGGAAATTTGAGTAATATTATTGATAGCGATGTAGCTATGAGAATAGCAAGAGAACATCCAAAATATCAGGAGTTTTTTTTCTATTCTTCCGAAAGTGAAAGTATGTATCAGGAGATGCAATTATATATACCATTTGAGTTCTTCAATGGATCTTATTTGCCTGTTTGGGAAGTTACTTTCGTGGCTCAGGATGGGTTGTATTTAGATGATTTTCAAAATTGTGCTGTTATCAAGATCAATGCCACTTCAGGGAGAATAATACATGCAGAGAATGCAATTAATGGGTATGCCTATCATTGGTACACGCCAGCCTTCAGAAACCCATGTTTCACATTGTGCTTGTTTCCTCTCATTCTTTTTTGTGTGTTTGTTATAGTGCCAGTGATTGTTTGGCGGATTAAAAAGAAATATGGCTACAAAAAAGAGAAAAAAGCTTATGAGGAGCTGAAGCGTAGGTGGGAAATGGAGGAAAAGAAAAATGGAAGGGTGTGAGGGAAATGACACTTGACCAGGTTTATGTGGAAGCCGTGTTTTGTGGACACAATCATACGAGCGCTTATTTTGAAAATAGAACAGTGTCTAACATCAATGACCATGCACCCTCAACAGACCAGAAAAAGTCATATGAATACATATACAATACACTATATGTGCAAACCAGACCCTCTACGGAATGAAGGAGGTGGATTAACTTTATGAAAAGGACCTCGTGGTTATGGGTAATTGTAGTGTGCACGCTTCTTCTTGTGTGTGTGCTATTTTACAGATACTACGCTTTCCTGGAAGAAGGGAAAGAGCAGAAAGTAACAGCCTTCTGGGGATTGGAAAGAAGCATGGAAGAAGCGAAAAAATGGAAGAGTGATGCGGCTTTAATAAATATTCGAGGTTATCCAGATGCAGATGGTATGGCTCCTTTTTGGACATATACATATACTGCTTTATCATGTGCGGTAAGAGAGGGGAATGATACATGGTACAGGGCTTATCGGATTACCATCTATTCTTCAGGTAAAGTTAATGAGGACTTCGCCACAGTACCAGAGTTCCTTCCCCTGCAAAATTGGAGTAATATTCTTGATAGCGATGTTATAATGAAAGTAGTACAGAAAGAGAGAAGATATCAGGAATTTTTTTCAAATTCTTCAGGTGGCGATAACGAGATTTCAAAATATGTGCAATTACAGATAAGTAAGATTAATGACACTTTTTACTGGCCTATCTGGTATGTTTATTTTCAAGTATTGATTGGAGTGTACCCTGCGGACTATATGAATTGGGCAAGATTCCAACTTAATGGCACATCCGGGGAAGTAATAGAGGCTGAAACACATATTGAGGGTCATGCATACAGGTGGTTTCAACCTCCGAGTCCTTGTTTCGTCTGCTTTTTCTTCCCCCTAATTCTCGTTTTTTTATTTGTTGTGTTACCTCTCACAGTTTGGAAGTTACGAAAGAAATAGGGTCATAAAGATTTGGGGTGCTAGTATATAAAGCAGCATGGTTCTATTCACAACTCCTAAACCTTAATTTATTTCTAAGAATTCCCTGAATAAAAACGAAGGAGGATGGGATGCATGGCAATCTCC